>JBAXLO010000001.1:0-58299 GCA_037134755.1 Bacteroidota bacterium
GGCAACTGATCCAACTCCTGATACACATATTCCACCTTTATAAGATTATTGAAACGGGAAGTATTAAAAGCAGCAGTAAAGTCATCTTTAAAACTATTTTTAATAACAAAAACCACTTTGCCGAAGCCTGCTCTTATAGCATCATACACAGAATAGTCCATGATAGTTTCGCCCGAAGGACCTAACTTCTCTATTTGTTTATTTCCTCCGAAACGACTGCCCATTCCAGCAGCTAATATTACGAGTGTTGGTTGCATATTCGTTTTTTTAGTATTTGTTGTTACCGCTTAGCCGATTTCCGGCTTAGCGGTTATGATTCTATTCTTTTTTAATTGTATTACTTTCTTTTTAATCCGCTAAGCGGAATTCGCAACATTTAATCATTTTCATATAAATCTACTATTCTATTATTGTTTAATATAATATATGATTGCACATAAAAATCTTCTATATCAAAATTAACTATTTCATAAGCTAATTCTTTATTTAATAATGTTCCTTTTCTTTTACCAATATAATCTATAAAAGAAGAAAACTCCCAATCTTCCATTTTATCAACAAGTTTAGCTACAATAGGGTTTTGATGAATATAATAGAAACAATCTCTTGCATAATCACCTATTTGATAGTTTAATTGTTTGGCTCTTGTTTTATGAGAAAATAAAGAGCCTTTTCTAGCTTGTTGTTTATTTAATGCTTGTGTGTATGAACTAAGCATAGTTCTTATTGATTTTGATAATGCTTGAGCAAAGATATTATTCTTTTCATTAGTATTTTCTTCAGCTTCTTTTTTAGTATTAATTAATAAATGAAAATGATTTGGCATAAGGCAATATGCAATTATATCAGCATAAGGTAGAATATGAGTTCTTATTTTTCTCATAAAAAACAAATAATTCTCTCTATTGAAAAAGACTTGTTCATTGCTTCTATTATAGATATGATAAGTATAATTTTCTTTAAAGTTCATTACTTGTTTTTAAATTGTTTGTTTGTTGCCGCTTAGCCGATTTCCGGCTTTGCGGTTATTATCTAATCTTTATCTTTAGTTTGCTTTTTCTTTTATCCGCTAAGCGGTTTGGAACCGCTAAGCGGAAATACATTTGCATTAGCATCTTATTAAGTTTGTAAAAGTAGTAAAATTCTTAGAAACTGAGCTGATAAATTATTCCAATAAATCGAATAATATTGATAATTTACTTAAAAAAGGTACTTAAAATGAAATTCAATGGAAATAGTGTTTTTGTAAAGCTTTAATTATGACCTGAATCACTACCCTTTTTTTTGAGGGGAAGCAAAACAGTCCTGTTTTGCTTCCCCTAGGATTCAGGAGTAGTGATTCAGGTCTGTTTTAGTCACTTCCATTTTGAGGGGAGGCAATTCAGGTCTGTTTTAGACACATCCAATTTCAGGGGGAGCAATTCAGCCCTGTTTTGCTTCCCCCAGTTAATAATGGTGGCAAAACAGGATTATTTTAGTTAAATTTAACTTTTGTGGATAAACTGTAGAAAGATTTATCTTAAGTTGTTTTTATTAATAAAAAATGATTTTGGTATGATAATTTATAGAAGGACGACTCGTTTTTTCTTTGTTTTATGAAAACAAAAATTATAATGTTTTTTTAAAAATCTAGTTTAATGAAAACTCTATAACTTAAAAACAAATCCTGCCAAAGGAAGTAAATGCCATTGGTCGCCCGGTACATATTTGCCATAGCATAGTTTATATCCCAGTTCTATTTTGCATGTTTGCTTTTTAGAAATATAAGTCAAGCCAAGATTATGTTCCATAAAATAATTAAAATCAGTATTGCTAAACCAAAAGTTGTCAACACTTAATTGCCAGCCCAAACGTCTAATAATCGTCCCTCTAAAATCAATACCGGCATCAAGTTCAGGCTGGTTGTAGAAAACAGCAAGTCGGGGATAGAAAATAGGGAAATCAATAGTTGACTGTGGATTTAACTCGCCGGAATTAATGGCAAATTTAAATCCTGCATTAATAGTTAAAATTGCTTTCTTAAATGGGATATATGAAACTAAAAGTTGGTTATTAATTGCAAGCATATCAGGTATTTTGTATTCGGGTGAGATTAATCCTCCGGTACCTTTTGTAGCAACAGTCCGCATAAAAATGGAAGGATAAAAGATGCCATGCTTACTGGCAAAATAAAAGCCATGATAACTTCCCCAGTATTTCTTTATCTGAAAATTAGGTAATAGAAAACATACAATTAAATGTGGAGAAGATATTTGTAAATCATCTTTTAAACCATAAGAAGATTCGTCTAGGATGCCAAGTTCAAACCTATGTTTGGGCATTGTAAAAGCGGTGCCATTATTAAAATATTTGTAAGATAAACTATCCTGAGCATTCAAACTTAAGATGCTTAAGTTTATTATTATAATGAATAAATATTTTTTCATAATCTATTTTATTATTTAGATAAACTTATGGATACACTTAACGGGCAATGATCAGATTCAGGAAGTGCTTCCTGATGCGTGACTACCGAATTAGTAATCCAGCTTTTATTAGTAAACAAATGATCGAGCGTTCGATCCCAGAAATGGGTTGGTCTATCAGTATGTGTAAAATATTTATATTGATTTATAATATAGTCGGTAGTTGGGACTGCAGGTTTGTATTTAGTGTATAAATAATTCAACCAAGTTTGTTCGGGAGTATAATTACTTCCATCTTTATGAGGACCACTACTTGAAGTATGATAAGATTCGCCGGGACACATATCCTGAATACAAAAGTCAGTAGTGTCCGAATTAGGTGGCAATGTATTTAAATCGCCACCAGCAACAAATATTCCTCCCATATTATTTATCCTGTCTAATTCATTCACAAAGCTTACAATATGTTTATACTTTGAATCATCAGTTGCAAAGGCAGAAGCATGAATATTTACAGCATAAAAATTATTATTATGAGGCAAATTAACTTTACAATTAAGCATGCAACATCTTTCATAAAAATAACGAGTCAAATTATCCTGATCATTACGCAAAGCAAGCTGAATACGATGCGCATCAGTAAGACTCCAGCGAGAGAGAATCATATTTGTTTCTTCTAATCTACCAATACCATCGCTGGGTATAAACTGAGCTTTCCATTGAAAAGCCGACACTGCATAATTAAAATAAGTATGATTTAATATCCATCGTACCTGATCAATATAAGCCGAACGCTTAGAGTTTAAATCTACTTCCTGAAGCAAAAGGATGTCAGGTTTCAGAAGATTAATCCTATTAACAATTGCTGTAAGATTGGTGTAAATTTCATCCGGAGTAAAAATAACCCTGCTTCCACAAGCATCACCAAACCATGGCAATCTACCGGCACCAAACCTGATATTCCATGTCATAACTTTAAGAGAAGTAAATGTGTCGGGAACATATTTAATAGTACTAGCCGAATAATACTGAGCATCTTCAATGTCATTAAAACCTGTTGCCATAGGTTCGCATGAGTTAAAGATGATACCTGTTAAGAATAGTATGAAAAGCGTATAGATTTTATTCAATTGTAAAACATTTTAATTCAACAATAGAGAAATAACAAACAAAATTATTACTTTGTTAATAATAAGATGTAAAAGTAGTAAATAATTAAATAAATCAAAGAAAAAATAAAACATTTTTGTTTTCATGCACAATTCATAATTAATTTGTACTTTTGGTGATTAGTTTTAGATGTTAATTCTAATTAATTATACAAAATGAAAACAAAGCCTATTACCTTTATAACTATTGTTTTGCTTAGCATGCTTATTAGTATTAATGCTGTCTCGCAAAAAGTAAATCCTCCTGCACCTTATGGCGCTCTCCCCAGCGAACGTCAGCTGGCATGGCACGAAATGGAGTTCTATGGTTTTATACATTATACCGTTAACGCTTTTACCGATAGAGAATGGGGCAATGGCGATGAAGACCCTTCTATATTTGCTCCAACACAGTTGGATGTAAACCAATGGGCGAAGACGGCAAAGGCAGCAGGCATGAAAGCTTTGATATTAACTGCCAAGCACCATGATGGATTTTGTTTGTGGCCAAGTAAATATACAGAACATTCAATAAAGAATAGTCCCGTAAAAGATCATAATATAGTTAAGGAACTGGCAGCAGCATGCAAAGCAAACGGTTTAAAGTTTGGTGTTTATCTTTCGCCATGGGACAGGAATAGTGCCATGTATGCCGATACCGCTTATATTACTTATTATAGAAAACAGTTAACTGAATTGCTAACGGAAAATGGTGATATCTTCGAGGTTTGGTTTGATGGTGCCAATGGTGGTGATGGTTATTATGGTGGAGCAAAAGAAAAGCGTACTATTGATAAGAAAACATATTATCAGTGGGATAAAACACGTGCATTGGTTCGCAAACTTCAACCTAATGCATGTATGTTTAGTGATGCCGGTCCTGATTGTCGTTGGTGTGGAAACGAAGATGGTATAGCTGGAGTTACTAATTGGAATACTATAAATACAATTGGTTTATTTCCCGGTATAGCTAATCAGAACGAATTAAATTCAGGTGTTCGTAATGGTAGTGACTGGATTCCTGCCGAAACAGATGTATCTATTCGTCCGGGCTGGTTTTATCATGCAAGTCAGGACAGCAATGTAAAATCTCCAAAAAAACTTTTGGAAATATATTATAACTCTGTTGGAAGAGGTTCAAATCTTTTATTAAATTTGCCACCTGATAAAAGAGGTTTAATTCATGAAAATGATGTTAAATCTTTAAAAGAAATGCGAAAGATACTTGATGAAACATTTGCTAATAATCTTGCTAAAGGTAAAAAAGTAACTGCTTCAAACTACAGAGGGAATGATAAACTTTATGCTCCTGCTAATACAATTGATAATAATAAAGATACTTACTGGGCAACCGATGATAAAATAAAAAGTCCAGAACTGATAGTTGATTTTGGTGATAAAGTAACTTTCAACAGGGTTAAAGTTAAAGAATATATTAAATTTGGACAACGTATAGAAGGCTTTGCAATAGACTATTGGAACAACGGGAAATGGGAACTATTGGAAGAAGGCACAAGTATAGGTTATCAAAGAATACTTTGCACTAAGAATGTTACAACAACAAAGGTTAAATTAAGGATAACAAAGAGTCCTGTATGTGTTGCTATTTCTGAATTTGGAATATATTTACAAAAATAATTTATGACATTACTTGGTTACGATTTAGGAAGTTCTTCAGTAAAAGCCTCATTAATTGATGCCATTACCGGGAAATGTATTGCTAAGGCACAGTATCCGGATACTGAGATGAAGATAAATGCACCGCAAGCAGGTTGGGCAGAACAAGACCCTGAAATATGGTGGGAATATATTGGCAAGGTTACTAAACTTATCCTTTCAAATCCCGGTGTTGATGCCAATGATATAAAAGCCATTGGTATTTCCTATCAGATGCATGGTTTGGTTTTGATTGATAAGGAAAAGAAAGTTCTTCGCCCTTCTATTATCTGGTGCGATAGCCGTGCAGTTCCTTATGGTGAAAAAGCTTTTAAAGAGATAGGTGAAGAGAAATGTTTGGAAGAATTATTAAATTCACCCGGCAACTTTACTGCCTCAAAACTTAAATGGGTTAAGGAAAACGAGCCTGCTATATATAATAAGGTATATAAGATGTTGCTTCCCGGAGATTATATTGCGATGATGCTTACTGGTGAATGCAAAACTACTACAATAGGTTTGTCGGAAGGTATTCTGTGGAACTTTAAGAAGGAAGATATTGCTGATATGCTTTTGGATTATTATGGTATTAATAAAGATTTAATTCCTGATAGAACTCCTATTATGGGCATTCAGGGGAAAGTAAATAAGATGGCTTCTGAATTGCTTGGCCTTCCTGAGGGGATTCCTGTTGCATATCGTGCCGGCGATCAACCTAATAATGCACTTTCGTTAAATGTTCTCAATCCCGGGGAGGTGGCTGCAACGGCAGGCACCTCAGGTGTAGTTTATGGTGTTAATGATAAGATTCTATTTGACCCTGCTTCCAGAGTAAATACCTTTGTACATGTAAATCATACTAAAGATAAGCCTCGTTATGGGGTATTGCTTTGCATTAATGGCACAGGTATTTTGTATTCTTGGATGAAAAGAATGTTTGGAGGTAAATATTCTTATGATGAACTGAATCTTAAAGCTGAGAAGGCAAATATTGGTTCGGATGGTTTGATATTTATCCCTTTCGGGAATGGCTCTGAAAGAATGCTTGGCAATAAGATTGTAAATGCCGGTATGATGAATCTTAATTTTAATATTCATGGTGAAAATGAACTGATACGTTCTGCAATTGAGGGCATAGCTTTCTCTTTTGCTTATGGTATGAAAATCTTAAATAGCACAGGAGTTCAGACTAAGACTATCAAAGCAGGCAATGCTAATTTGTTTTTAAGTCCTGTGTTCAGGCAGACTTTAGCCAATGCCACAGGTTCTATTATTGAATTATATGATACCGATGGAGCCACTGGAGCTGCAATTGGAGCAGGAATTGGTTCAGGTATTTATAAATCGGAAGAAGAAGCTTTCAAGAATTTAAATGTAATCGGCATTACCAAACCTGATAGTAATGCTATTGAAATGACAACCACTGCTTGCGAAAAATGGATTCATACATTAGAAACGCAGTTAACAAATTTATAAACAAAAAATACAATAATAATTATGGAGTATCTTACAGGTGACGTTGAATTCTTTCATGGAATAGGAAGAATTAAGTTTGAAGGTAGAAGTTCAAGGAATCCCTTGGCATATAAGTGGTACAACGAAAATCAGATCGTTGGCGGAAAGACGATGAAGGAACACATGCGCTTTGCAGTTGCTTACTGGCATAGTTTCTGCGGTACCGGTGCCGATCCTTTTGGTCCCGGAACTAAGATTTATCCTTGGGCCGACATTAAAGATCCTATTGAAAAGGCTAAGGCTAAGATGGATTTCGCTTTTGAGTTTATTAGTAAGTTGGGTGTGCCTTTTTATTGTTTTCATGATTATGATTTAGTTGAAGAGGCTGATTCTATCTTGGAATCTGAGAAAAGACTTCTGACTATGGTTGAGTATGCTAAGCAGAAACAAGCTGCTTCAGGTGTTAAGCTTTTGTGGGGAACTGCAAATGTATTTTCAAATCCAAGATACATGAATGGTGCTTCTACCAACCCTGATTTCCATGCTTTATCTCATGCCGGAACTCAGGTTAAGAATGCCATAGATGCTACCATTGCTCTCGGTGGTCAGAATTATGTTTTCTGGGGTGGAAGAGAAGGTTATATGACTTTGTTGAATACTGATATGAAACGCGAGAAAGAACATTTAGGTCGTTTCTTAACTATGGCAAGAGATTATGCCCGCAAACAAGGGTTTAAAGGAACTTTCTTAATTGAACCTAAACCCATGGAACCTACTAAACACCAATATGATTTTGATACAGAAACAGTGATTGGTTTCTTACGCTATTTTGGTTTAGAAAACGATTTCAAATTAAATATTGAAGTTAATCATGCAACATTAGCCGGTCATACTTTCCAGCATGAACTGCAATGTGCTGCTGATGCTGGTTTGTTAGGTAGTATTGATGCCAATCGTGGAGACTATCAGAATGGCTGGGATACTGATCAGTTTGTTTTGAATATTTATGAGACTATTGAAGCTATGCTAGTGATACTTGGCAATGGTGGTTTCACTAATGGAGGTATTAATTTTGATGCTAAGATAAGAAGAAACTCTACGGATCCTCAGGATTTATTTATAGCACATATCTCTGCTATGGATGTGTTTGCCCGTGCTTTGGTTATAGCTAATGAATTGCTTACAAATTCCGAACTTCCACAATGGAAGAAAGAGCGTTATGCTTCTTTTGATTCAGGTAAGGGTTTGGCTTATGAACAAGGTAAGCTTACACTTGAAGATCTAAGGACTTATGCAATAGAAAACGGTGAGCCTGAGATGAGAAGTGGCAAGCAGGAATTGTACGAACAGTTAATTAATCTATACATTTAATACCTATAAATTATGGCTTTCATAGATACTTCCCCGAAAGGGAATCTTAATTTGCAGGAAAAGGGAAATCCTTTTTATATCATGCTTCTGACATTGGTTGCCACTTTGGGCGGACTTTTATTTGGATATGATACTGCGGTTGTGAATGGTGCCGGCGAATCTTTAGATAAGTTTTATATCTTAAAGATGCTTGATCCTAACAATCTGCCTTATGCAATCCAAATGATCACCCAATACAAACTTATAGTTGTCATCGTTTTTTATCTGGTCTTACTCATAATTTCAGGGCAGATAATTAGATTGCTTGACGTTAAGAAGGGTTCAATTGTAAGTGCTGTTTTATTAATTATACTCACAGTTTGGGTTATTTCTTATTTCAGCAAAGCTATTCCTAATGATGTTGATGGATTGAAAGCCATGAAAGATTCTGTAAAGGGCTTTGTAATTGGAAGTGCTTTAATAGGCTGTATTATAGGTGGTGCTTTGTCGGGTTTTGTTTCTAAATCTATTGGGCGTAAGCGTGGTTTAGTTATTTCAGCTATTGCTTTTACTTTATCGGCGATAGGTGCGTGGAAACCTGAGGCTTTTAATATTTTCGGAACATTAGATGTGTATTCTTTTGTGGTTTATCGTATTATTGGCGGCGTTGGTGTGGGGCTGGCTTCAATGCTTTCGCCTTTGTATATTGCCGAAATTGCTCCGGCTAAGATTAGAGGTAAACTGGTGTCGTGGAATCAGTTTGCTATTATCTTTGGTATGCTTGTAATATACTTTGTCAATTGGTTTATTGCCCGTAGTGGCAACGAAGATTGGCTGATAAATGAAGGATGGCGCTGGATGTTCTTTTCGGGAGTGATACCTGCTGCAATCTTCTTGATACTACTTATATTTGTGCCCGAAACTCCTCGTTTTCTTGTTATGAATAATAATGAAGCTAAGGCTTTAAAAGTTCTTAAAAAGATATCAGGAAATGATGTTGCCAACAGTATTCTTAAAGATATAAAAGGGTCATTACACGAAACCAAAGTGCCATGGCTTTCTTATGGTTTCTTTGTAATCTTTATAGGGATTATGTTAAGTGTATTCCAGCAGTTTGTAGGTATTAATGTGGTGCTTTATTATGCAGGCAATATCTTTAAAAACATGGGTGCAAGTACCGATTCTTCTTTATTACAGACAATAATTATTGGTTTAATAAATCTTATCTTTACAATATTAGCAATCTTTACTGTTGATAAATTTGGCAGGAAACCATTAATGATTATTGGAGCCTTAACGATGGGTATAAGTATGTTTGCATTAGGATTAAGTTTCTATATGCAGAGTCAGGGGATAATGGCTTTAGTATTTATGTTGATTTACACAGCAGGTTTTGCAATGAGTTGGGGACCGGTTACCTGGGTATTGCTTTCGGAAATATTTCCTAACAGTATCAGAGGCGCAATGTCTATTGCTGTGGCTGCACAATGGATTGCCAATTTAATTATTTCCTGGACCTTCCCAATGATGAACGATAACAACTGGCTTACAGATTTATTCCACCATGGTTTTGCTTATTGGGTTTATGGTGCAATGGGTATTTTAGCTGCCTGGTTTATCTGGAAATTAGTTCCTGAAACTAAAGGTAAGACGCTGGAAGAAATGGAAAAGCTCTGGAAGAAATAATTCTAAACTAAATACATTTTAAATATATCCTAAAAATGTTTAGACCTAATCCTATACAAACGGGGTTAGGTCTTTTTGTCATTTAATCATTTTAAAATACTTCTTATATAATCCATAAATGGGAATAAAAGAAATGTTAGAATTATATAGCAAAAGAAGTAAAGATAGTGAATGTCCTTTGGCTTATTTTCTTCGAAATAATCAATAATTTTTATATATTTACCTTTATAATATAATAGAAAATAATTTATCAAGCTAAATAATATTAAAGTTGGTAATAATCTATCAGGATATTTATCATATATTAATGGGAAAAATGCTAAAAAGTTTGCACTTTGAAAAATTGCAAACAAAATTAAAGTTCCAAATGAACGATTTTCTTTTGTATGAGCAGGTAACCATGAAAGTTTATTAAAAAAGTAAAAGGATATATAAAACAAAAGTTTATAAATAAAGAAAATTCTTTTTCCTAATTTCTTAAAGAAATCTATAATACTATTTGAAAACATATATTAATTTTTATTTTTGATATTTATAATTCATTTGTATAAACATTCCATTTAGCATGTAAAAGTAGTAAAATAATTAACACGTGAAGTAAAAAAGAACAAAAAACATTTCTACTAAATTAAAATATGATTTTATTAATAATAATTCCGTACATTTGCATTATGAATTTAGACAATAAATCAATAGAGACAATAAAAGAATATTTTGAAACTCGTCCGGTTTTAAAAGCATACCTTTTTGGTTCGTACGTTCGTGACGAAGCGGATGATTCAAGTGATATTGATATTCTTGTTGATTTAGATTATTCTCAAAAGATTGGTTTGCAATTTATACAAATGAAATTAGATTTAGAGAAACTATTATGTAAAGAAGTTGACTTGGTTTCTTCAAATGGGATATCTAAATATATTAAACCTATTGTTGATAATGAAAAACAACTGATATATGCGAAGTAATCTAGGTGATAAAGTTAGATTGCAGCATATTTTGGATGCTATTACTGAGATAGAATCGTATCTTATCAATACTGAGTTTTCTGATTTTATGGATAATTCAATGATGAGGTTTGCTTGTATCAAACAAATGGAGATTATTGGAGAAGCAAGTAATCATATCTCTGATGATATTAAATCAAGATTTTCGCAGATAGAATGGGCGCAGATTAATGGTATGAGAAATGTTTTTGTACATGAATACTTTGGTATTGATGCTAATTTAGTTTGGGAAATTATTAAAAATGATATCCCAGCATTAAAAGAAAAAATAATTGATGTTTTAGAGTCTTTTGAATAATAATAAAGATATCAAAATAGAAAATAAATAACTTTTCTAATACCCTCCAACTTGCAGTATATGCAATGTCTGAAAAGTTAAAAATTGAATAGCTTTCCCAATTGGTAATAAATTCAAATGAGTTTGACTATCTATAATTATAATCGCAAATAAACCTATCGCACCATATTTAATTATATTAGCTTCCATTTCTTTACTAATATTTATTGATTTCAAAATTAAATGAGAACCGTCCAATGGAGGTATAGGTATCATGTTGAAAACAAATAATCCATAGTTAAGGAAAATACAATACATATTTATTTGAATTAAATACTTTATCATAACATTATCGGCATCAACTATAAATGGAGTCCATATCTTGAGAATAATAGCGAACAATACTGCAAGAATTACATTGGCAATTGGTCCGGCAATGGCAATTAGCTTTTCATCACGACGAGGATTTTTTAGTTTCTCAGGGTTGAAATGTACAGGTTTAGCCCAGCCAAAATGAGCAATGATTATAAATAATAAACCAAACCAGTCGATGTGTTTTAGTGGATTAAGTGAAACCCGACCTTCCTGAAAAGCCGTATCATCTCCTAATAGATGTCCAACTTTTGCATGAGCATATTCATGAAACGTAAGCCCAATTATAATTGCCGGTAATATCGTAATAATAGATTCTAAATCAATTCCTCCCATAGTAGTTTTTTTTATTGAAGTAAATATTTCTCAAAATTATATTAATAGATTTTATAAAATTTGATTGATAACGGAAATTTAAGTGTTTACTATATTTATAAAGTATGTTTATTATGAATATATATGTTAAAGGCTTTATAACTTGTGTAATAGTTCTTTTGTGTTTTTAACAAATAAATCCCATTTATGGTAAAAATGACTGCTCATAATAGGTATCATTGTTCGGTTGAGGTAGTTTTCTGAAGGTTTAATAAACTTCCCTTCCTGATAATATTCTAACATATTCCTTTTGTTAATTTTGTGTGGGGATAATGCTTGCAGGACTTTTAAATTTGTAAAAAACACAGGTATTCTTAACGAAAATAATGTATCTATCTCCTGTTTTAAAGTTGGTTTCCAGATTTCTGCAAACTCATACCAATTGGGGTTTTTATCTACATGTCTATTACAATAATTTTGAACCAAATTTTGCACATATATAGTATCAAGACCTAAACCAACCATTCGCAAGTTAAATTCATGAGTTTTAAAATATTTTGACCCCGGATCTTCTAAACCAAAAACATATTTATAGTTTAATTTAATATCCAAACTAGGGTCAGGGCCTATAACAATGGCTTTTACATTAGCTATATTTCCATAAAAAGGTTTTGGCAGATGTTTAGTGTCTACATAATACCTCATTAATTCCTCGTTTTTTATAATAATATCAATAGCGTTATCATTACTTACATCAAACAAACTTAAGGTTTTATCTACTTGTTTCATTTTTTTATTAATTTCTATACAAAAGTACTATTCTTTAGTTATAAAAGGGTTCTTTTTGTAATATAATATTAAAAAAAATAAAATTAGTCATTAGTTTTAGATAAAAATCCAGACATATTAAGTTAAAGCATATATTATCAATAATAAAGTACTTTAAGTAAGGCTGAAAACCTTGTATAATGCAAATGTAAAGTAGGAGGTTTTGCTCAAATGTTGGTGTAATACAAATGTAAAGTAGGAGGTTTTGAGCCGAAACTGGTGTAATGCAAATGTAAATTTTGAGTGCAAAGGTAAAAGCTGGCTTAATACAAATGTAAAATTTAGGTGCAGATGTAAAAGTTGATATAATGCAAATGTAAAATAAGAGTTTTTGAATCCGAGGAAAGCTATTTTTTATAAAATAAATTCTAGATGCTTAAACAAGCTATATTTTTAAGTGCTTTTTACATATATTTTTAAATATAATGGTTAGTTTAGATAAAAAGAATCAATTTGTGTTAAAATAAGTGTATCATAATAGTACAAAATATATCTATTTTAGAAGTATTTTTAATTTTTATTCAACTATAATAGGTATTAGATGAGATGGTAGTATAATATTTTTAATTTTTATTTATTATTTTGTAATACAGAGCATTTTATTTTGTACATTTGTCAACGAAAACACGAATATCTGACTAATCATTGGGACAAGGTATTGTTTATGGTGTAATGATATGATTTTTATCTATCTCTACCAAAAAAAAGCCGCCTGTTCGCCTTTTCTTAACAATAGTATTAATAAATTAATAATGTTCATATGAGCAGCAAACATTCGTTTTACATTACAAATTACTTTCTGAATTATACCGTTAATTCCAGAAAAAAGATGGTGGACATAGTGGCATACTTTATGTCGGTAGTTAATCAAGGCATGCCAGATGTTGACCTACAAATAATCTTAGATAGGACTGATCCTCAGTTTACACTCTACAAGGCTAAATTTAAGACATGGAAACTCGCAAAAGAAACATATCAGAATGCAACTACGCTGATTGAGCAGTCATTCGGTCATTTACATTTAGATTTAGAAGCTGTTCATGGATTAGTTATAGCAGTTTATCCATCAAACTCTAACGAATATCAGTCTATATTTCGCGATGGATTAGATATCTATCATACAGATTCTTATTATCAACGAATTCAACAATTAGGATATTTAAGCGACCGCTTAGGATTATACCTGCCTATGGCAACAGAAAAAACTACGATTGCAGGCTTGTGTACTAGTATCTCAGCTCTTAGAGATAAACAACAACAGAAAGCAAAATCTTTAGTTGAAGCTTCTGATGATCTCGAATTGTGTAGAGTAGATATTGCTGATATGATGTATGGTAACGTTGGTTTATTAATGAATAAATTTCGTAAAACAAGAGATAAAATTCTTAGCTTCTTTAATTTGGATTTATTATATGGAAGAGGACAAAAAGAAGTTGCTACAAAGACTTATGGTTTAAATGTTCCTGTTAATTCTTATGGAAAAACAGCAATACAGATAACTTCAAAAACTACTTTTGGATTTAATAACACAGGCAATGTAATGATGCAAGTTTATACAGCTTCTACACCAGATGCACCAGTACCTACAAATGCGTTAACTATTGATGCAGATGTAGAAGTAAATGCAAAAGCTGATACATTAGGAGCAGTAACCAATACCTGGCTTATCGTTTATAATGCTGATGTTAATTTTTCAGGTTCAATAGATATTACTGAAACCAACTAATACCTTTACTTAAGAATCCGGTTATGTATATATTAGCCTCAAAAGCTAATATGTACATTGCTGCATTTTTCAAATTCTTATCGTTATGGAATTACTATATATTGATTTAATAACAAAAAATATTCAATGTGAATCTGAATATTATTATTTCATTGTAAACTATATAATAGGCAAAAAAATTTCCTTACATTCAAATATAGGATTTTATAATTTCATTAATAAAAATAAAAAAAGAATTAGTTTATCTGATTTCATTAAATATTATGAAAGTTATTGTATTTATTTTCATAAAGATAATAAAGAAGAACTTGATGTTGTCTTTAGCTATTGTGATGATTTTAAAATTTTTAATAAAGATTACAAAGCCTATTCAAAGAAGAAGAATTTAACAAAAGAACAATTAGTATTTATGAATTGCCATAATACTAACTACAATATGATAAAAGAAAAATTAATTGATATTTGCAAAAATAATATGACATCATTAAATCTAATGGCCTATTCTGATTTAATAAATGATGATATAATTGAAACAAGTTTTTCATTATTCAAAAGAAATGGAAAAATTGATGATATTGAATTGAGTGAAATTATTTTTAATAATTTTTTATCAAAAGAAAAATTAGTTATAGCAGGAAGTTTCTATGAAAAAGTTATTGATTCTATGAATAAATATAAAGAAGAAAATGAGATAGAAGGAGAAAAATCTAATAAAATATTTTTGCCAGATTTACCATTATTGAAATTCCCTATATCAAGTGAAATATCAAAAGAGCATTTGCAATTAATTAGATTACAATTTAATTCACAGATTACCATTTTGTTTGATAAAATACAAAACTATAGAATTAATGAATTGCAACATGAAATTAATGAAACACTTGCAGAAAAATTATCTGTGTTTTACAAAACATTACATGAGGATATAGAAATTATTCAAAATAAAATAGATGAAAATATATTTTTTCAAAAAATAATAAACTCAGATTCTATATATAAAACAGTAATAGTAAATTTGGGTATAGTTCCTTATTTTACTCTGGTATGTTTGTATTTTTCTCTAAAAGCAATTACTATAGAAAAATTTTTAGAATTAAGAAATAGATGTAATTACGAACTCGGAACTTTTACAGGTGATTTTTTTCTTTATTATGAAATAGAACCTAAAATAAATTAAGAAGAAAATGAAATTGAATAAAGTTAGAAATATGAATGGATTTATTAAAAATACATTAATAATTAAAAACTAATTATTACAATTATGGAATTGCTATATATAGATTATATGAAAACGCAAAATCAATTTGATTCTGAATATTATTATTTTATTATAAATTATTTAATTGGTGAAAAGATTCAAATGCATTCTAACTTTGGATTTTATATGCATGTTGTTAAAAATATTAATAAGTTAAGCAAATATGAACTTGTAGATTATCTTGAAAATTATATGATTCAAAGCACTTTACATACTCCTTGCGATTTAAAAGATTTTTTTGCTACAAAAGATATGTATAGTAGAACTAATAAGCTAGTTACAAAAATTTTAAAGCACGGTAAAATGCCAAAGATAGACTTTGAAATAGTGAAATCCTTTAACGATTTAATAGCAACAAATAAATCTGAATTACTAAGAATATGTAATGAATTATTAGAAAAGCAACATTTATTGCCTTATGTTGATTTACTTGATAATGATATTTTAAAGACTTCTTTTTCTTTATATAATCGTGATGTAACTATAAAAGAAAAGGAAATTGGGGAAATTATATATAATAACTTTAAAAGAAAAGATAGGCTTTTAGTTTTGGGAAGCATGATTGGTATGCAAATGGACTTGTTTTTAGTTGAAGATGGAATTGGGACCTCAAAAAATGAAGAAGACTTAGTAACTGTTGGATCTTCATGTTTATTAACAATTCCATGCTCAAAAAAATTAACAAAGGATAATCTTATTTTTATTAGAAAGCAATTCCATGCAAAATTTGATTCTTTATTTGCCAAAATATATGATTTCCGATCAAAATTTCTTAAAAAAGAGTTAGATGATGACCTAATGATAGAATTTAATAATTTTACTTCAGAAATAGAAAATGAATTGGAAATATTACAACTTGAAATAGACAACCATATCTATTTTCAGAAAATTAAAAATTCAGATCCTGATTATGTAAATATAAGTATCAATTTGGGAGTTCTACCAATTGATTTAATTTTTATGGTTTATGTTACGTCAAATGTAATTTCATTTGATAAATACTTAGAATTAAGTATTAGAGAATATAATGAAATAGGTAAAGGTATGGGAGATATTTATCTTTATTATGAAATTGAACCAAAAATAAACGAAGAAGAAAATACAGAAGAATAAAATTTTTAATTGCTTTTTAAATACACACATAAATTGTGTAAATACTTATTTATAAATTTTATTAGTTCAGATATTCATTAAAATAATTAATATTTAAGTTATGGAATTATTGTATATAAACGATGTTAAAGATGATAAACAACTTGATGAAGAGGTTTTTTACTTTATTGTTAATTACATTATAAGTGAAAATGTAACGATACATTCAAATGTTGGGTTTGGCTTAGAAATGTTTAAAAAGATTGATTGTTTTTCTGATGATGAAGTAATGAAGTATTTAGAAAGTTATTTTTTTATAATACAGCCCCAAATTACATCACGTTTATCTGAAGAACTTAAAAAAATTGATGGATTGAAGGAGTGTATGAAAACCTACAAACAATTAAAACATCGGAATCAATTACCTCCAGGACATTTCAAATATCTTCAGACATTAAAAACAAGGTATTTAGATTATCGGAAAACCTTCAAGGGGTTTTTGAATGATTATGTACGATTTTTGGGAATATATAAATATGTAGATTTATATGACGAAGTTATAATAAAAGCAAGCTATACCGACATTAATAGAGATTGGGAATTAATCGACCAGGAGCTTGGGGAAATATTATATAACAATATTTCAAACCGAAAAAATCTAATATTACTTCATGATCTATCAAATTTAGAGGAATTTGACGCAAATAAAGAAGTTGATGAAGAACAAAAAGCCTTGCTTATCGAATTGTTTACATTGCATAAAATTCTATTAGTAACTATTCCATGTTCCGTTAATTTACAATTAAACGAACTAGTAGTTTTGAGACAAAGGTTTTTAAACAATTTTACTGAATTATTCTCAAGAATACAATTTTTTAGAAAAGATATTAATAAAATTGACACAGTTGAAACGTTAACAGAAAAATTAAATGAATTTAAATCTGAAATTAAAGATGATTTACAAAAAATACAAAACGAAATAAATACAAATCTATACTTCCTGAAAATTAAAAATTCAGATTCAGATTACACAAATGTTACTATTAATCTTGGTATATTATTTAATGTAACTATATTTAATTATTTCTCTGTGAGAAATTTGATATCGCCTGATAAATATTCAGAATTAGAATATAGGTTAAATAATAAATTAAATGAAAAGTATTATGATTTATTTATATACTATAAAATTGACTTAGATATAAATAAATATAAAATTAGCGAATAATAATTAAAAAACACATATAATTATGGAATTGCTATATGTAGATAATATTACTAAAGAGTTTCAATATGAGAACGAATACTATTATTTTGTATTTAATTATATAATTGGAAAAAGAGTTCATTTGCATTCTAATGTGAGTTTTTGCTTTCATGTTATTAAAAATATAAGTAAATTTAAAGAGAATGAGATTCTGGATTTATATGAGATTAACAGCTTCCACAAAAATGTTGAAGAAGGTAGAGATTTGGAGGAGGTAACAAAAGGATATGAGCTTATTAAAAAACAATCTCCATTTGTAAAACAACTAAAGAAACAAAAAAGATTAAATAAAGAAAGATTTGGCTTAGTACAAACATTTAATCAAGTTTTAACTTCAAGTAGAGATATTTTAAGAGAGTCATGTAAAGATGACTTAGAAGCTATGGATTTATTGCCTTATATTGATTTAATTGATGAAGGTGTTATTATAACAAGTTATTCAACCTATAATAAAGTAGGAAAGATTGATGATTGTGAAATTGGAGAGAAATTGTTACAAACATATATTAATAGAGATAAAATATTAGTTTTAGGTAGTATATTGCCTATTTTGGCTAAACCAATATTACCAGAAGATATAAAAAGAATTCCTCCTTTGTTTTCAAGGAAAGTTTGTTTAGTAGGTATTCCACTTGTTTATATTCCTTGTTCAATAGGTTTTAAAAAAGACTCTCTTGTTTTATTACGTAAACAATTTATGAGTAAGTTTGATAAATTATTGGAGAAAATTCAATCTTTTAGGATTGAAATAAATACGTTGACATTTAACAAAGAGATTAAAAATAAGATACTAGCATTTCAGGAATTATTAAATCAGGATTTAACGATGCTTCAAGATGAAATTAATACTAATATTTATTTCCAAAATGTAATTAATTGTGGAAAAGAGTATAATAATGTGTTTTTAATACTAGGCATACTTCAAAATGAATATATAGGTTTGTTTCATATAAGTAATTACGCATTAAGTAAAGAAAAACATTTGGAATCAAATGAAGTAATAAAAAATAAAATTGGGAAAAACAAAAGTGAAGTCTTTCTCTATTATAATATAGAACAGAATAGATAGATTAATAATCTTAATAATATGAATTTAACTTTTATAAATAGAACAACTTCCAAAATATTACCAATGTCTGAGAACATTTATTTTTATTGTTCTTATATTATTGCTGATACGTCTTCTTATCATGCAGTGTTTTCGATGATGGAAGATTTTAGTGACTTGAAAATAGAAAGTAATAATGAAGAGTTTATTTTGGAGCTTTATCTTTTATTTAATAAAGATAATATTAATTGCGATGTGCTTAGGAGTGAAGCTAATATTTTGTTTTCTTGGTGTCAGAAACATAAGAGTGTAAATCATAAGACAAAAGAGATGATTATTAATTATCAAAGAAAAAATCTTTTACTTAGAAAGATGTTGAATTTTATAGTAGATTTCTATCAAAACATGACAAGTAGTTTTGGGTTTGCAAAAGATCAATTAGGATTAATAGATGGGAAGATTGCTTCTTGTATTAGAAATATTTATGAAAGTGAAGATTATTTAGATGAACATACAGAAGATTCTTTAATAACATTGATTCCAGAATACTTATTTAGAAAAGAGAACTATTTTGTAATAGAAACTCTTATAGAGGATATTCTTAAGCCTTTTTATATAAAAGATCCTGACCATTCAATTAATATTATGAATGAAAATGAATTTGTATGTATGCCATTATTTAAGATACCTTATTTTAGATTCTTTAACTCGAATAGTTTGGTGTCGATAAGGAATACTTTAAAATCGAGTATGGGTGTTCTTTCAGATATTATTAATGATTTCCAAGATAATCTTAAAGAATTTGATTTTGATAATAATGCAATAGATGTTATAAATAGTTATGTGCCGAAAGTACAATTAATATCTACTAATATACAGGAGCAAATAGACACTCAAGTTTATATTAAGAAAGAAATGAATTCAGGTTCAATGTTTCTTAATATGCAAATATATCTTGGTATATGTAAAATCAAATCAATACCTGAGTATTTTAGTGAAGCCGAAATAATAAAGCCTTTTATAATTGATTCAATTAATAAAAATATAGAAATAAAAGGTAATTTAAATAAAAGTCAGGTGTTCATTTATATGAAACCTGAGGAACAATCAATACATGAATTCTTAGTATCTTATAAAAATAATTTAACATGTTAAAACAAAAAATCGAACATTTTGAGGTGTCCGGCTTATCCGGATTTAAGTCTGTGGAATTAATAAAGATTAAAGACTTTGTTAAGATCTCCGACATATTAAAGGTGTATCATGTCTTCATAACTGAAAATAAAGTTGATGAAGAAATTAACAGAGCCTTCAATATTTTAAACAATGATATTATTTATAATATCAATTCAAATGGATTTATTTCTGTTGATGATTTTGATGATGCAGATGATAAAGGCTTTGAGAACGCTGAGGATTATGCTGAAGCAAAAAAAGGAGGCTACCATAACTATAAAGAGTTTGTGGAATTCCGTCAGTCGGGGGTGATTGATAGAAATGTGTATAAAAAAGCACAGAAGTTAGGTTTCGTTGATAACTTTGATGACTTTAAAAAGAAATTAGAGCTAAATAAGAAGACGATACCCGAAGATTTTGATCTTAGTGAATATGATAATTCATTAAAGTTGTTTCAATTTGCAAACGATCGTGGGTTTAAAGATTATGGTGATTTTGCTAAAGGCTTCTTTCTAGGCTTTACAGAGAAAATTATGATGGATGAAGCAAAAGACAAAGGCTTTACTTATGCTAAAGATTATATTGGAGCCGTTTCTATGGGTTTTGATAATATTAGAGAGTTTCAGGAAGCAACTCATCTTAATATTAAGAATAAGATTGAATTTAAAATGTTTGATAAGTTGAGGAGGATCTCTAAAAACATCCATGGTTTTGATGGAGCTCAGCTTATTGAAGCTCTTAAGATATATGAGAATGGCAAGCGTTTATCTATAAAGAAAATTTCGGAACTTATTGAACTGGAAAAAGAAAAGTGTAAACAATGCACTAGTGATAAAGGTATCAAAGAGCTACCTGAATGGTACGATCTTAAATTAAATACTAATGCTGATATCGAACAATTCTTGAAAACATGCACTGAGCTTAAAGATTATGGCTTTTATGATGCAGATGGTGAGTTTTTTGAAGTCTCTCGTCTTTCAGATACAACTATTTATATTGATGGTAGTAATGTTGCTTATGCTGATAATGGAAATAAAAAAGAAAACAAACCACAATATCTTAATATTATAACTTTAGCTCAACATTTAAAAGAACTTCGCTACAAAGATATCATTGTTATAGTAGATGCTAGTCTTAATCATACAGTTACTGACCCTTTGTATTTAAGTACATTAAAGCAGAGTGCTCAATATCTGGAAGCTCCGGGTAATACTTCAGCTGATGAGTTCCTAATAGAAAACGCTAAGAAAAATAAATGTTACATAGTTACTAATGATACCTTCAGAGATTGGAAAGCTAAAGATAGCTGGATCTTTGAAAACATCGATCGTATCAGAGTTCCTTTCCTTAGAAACAGTAACGGTACGTTTAGTACTCCTTCGCTTGACTTAATAAAGGATTAGTATTAAATGCTCTTCTATACGCAAGGTCACAATAATGGGATTATGAATATTGTATTTGTAATCCTTTTATTGTGTCTTTATTTAAAGTCGAATAACTTTTGTGAAAATGCACTTTAATTTGGTACTTATTTTGTAAATTTGCAGCCTATTAAAACAATTATTTAAATACATCTTATGTTTTCAGATATAGATAACAATCAATTCAATATTAATAAATCTAAGTATTCTCATTTTATTTTTGACTGGAATGGTACCTTAATGGATGACCTTTGGCTTGCCGTTGATGTTATTGATAAGATGCTTGTTAAAAGAGGACTTTCCGGTATGACAATAGAACACTACAGCGAAGTGTTTGATTTTCCTGTTAAAGATTATTACGAGAAGATAGGTTTTGATTTTCAAAAAGAGAGTTTCGAACTTATAGGTACTGAGTTTATTGACGGATATAATGAGCGTCAATACGAATGCAAACTTCAGGTAGGAGCAAACGAGCTATTAAGAAATCTGAGCAGGCTACCAATTCAGTTAAGTGTGCTTTCGGCTCGCATTCAACATACTTTAGAAGAAAATCTGGATCATTATGGTATCTATAATCACTTTATGCATGTTGCCGGGTTAGATGACCATTATGCCAATGGTAAACTGGGTGCGGGTATTGAGTTGCTTAATAAGACATCAATCCCAAAAGGGGACACTCTTATGATAGGCGATACTTTGCACGATGCTGAAGTAGCTAAAGAATTAGGTATTGATTGTGTTTTGGTAGTCTCAGGACATCAATCCGAAAAACGATTATTGTCAGCTAATGTGCCTGTATTTGATACTTTAGTTGAATTAAATAAAGTCCTTTTGGCATAAAGTTTGTTTTATTAACATCGTTTAGTTGAAAAAGAACTGAAATAGGTTGTTTTGCATCTGTATTTGTGTACTAACTTTGTAAACTTATTATGGTTTCCATTTCAATTGGAAAATAAACATTTTGCTATGAATAACATGCTTTTAAAGTCCCTAAATATTAATCTGAGAAATTATTTCAGAGATTTGCTTATTATTTCATTGTTTGTCTTTTCGTCATACAATGCCTATTGTATTAAAGGCGGGGTAGTTGACAATTACGGCAAGATTGTCCCTTTTGCCACTATTCGATTTGTTGATCAGTCCGATTCCACAAAGGTTTTCATGGGGTTTACCGATGCTTTGGGGAACTACAACGTTGATGTGCCATTGATAAATTATTCGGATGGTAATAAAAACTTTATGTTTTTTGATATTTACCCAAATCCTGCCACTAATGGCGTTGTTATTCCGCTCAATTTGATGAATGCCGGCTATTTGTTAGTGTATGTTTACAATACATATGGTGAGAGGGTCAATACTATATATGATGGCAATTACAGTTCCGGTTTGTATCAGTTTATATGGGATGGGCGAACGAATGCACATCAAAGGGTTGCCCCCGGTATTTATTTTGTGCAGGTGATATTTAATGGGCGAACAGCCACTAGGAAAGTGGTGTTAATGGAGAATGATGGCAATGCCGTTAGCCCCGTGCCTATGAACAATTTTTTAAATAAATTTGAACCCTTTAAGATAAAATACACCGTTACCATAACACGCGACAGCGTTATAGATCCATTTTATTTAACAAATTATGAAGTTTTAAAACCTGATTCCAATAATTTTATGGTTAACAGGCATGTTCCTATACCTTATAGAGTTGAAGGGAACTTTCTGTCAGTATATAATATCAATGATAGCACTTATAAAAAGATATTTATAAAAGGGATTAATCTCGGTGTTGGTATTCCCGGCACTTATCCCGGCGATCTGGCTGCTGATTCGCTTACTTATGTAAGGTGGTTTAAGATGATGGATTCCGCAGGGTTTAATGCTATCCGTGTTTACACACTTCACTACCCTCGTTTTTATAATGCTATAGCTAAGCACAATGAGGATAATCCCGATCATCCATTGTATTTATTGCATGGTATTTGGCTTGATGAAGATACTATTTATAAGTTGAATAATAACTTTTATAAATATGCCGAAGGTTATGATATTGATATAAAAGAAATTGTTGATTGCCTTCATGGTCGAAAAATTATAGGACCTAGGCCTGGTAGAGCTTACGGCACTTTTAATACTGATGTTTCTCGTTGGGTTATCGGTTATATCGAAGGACGCGAAATCAGTCCTTATGAAGTATTGGGTACTGACACTGTAAATACTTCTCATACAAGTTATAATGGATATTCTAATGCAATAATTCTACCAAGTGGTGGCACTCCGATGGAATGCTGGATGGCTGCACATTTAGATTATTTAGTAAAGTACGAAAGAACTACTTATTTTCATGAGCGTCCTGTTAGTTTTACCAGCTGGCCTACCTTAGATCCTATTAAACATCCAACTGAACATCCAAATTATGGCAGTTCCGAAGATATTGTTCAGGTTAATTTAAACAAACTTGTGTTGAAAAATGCTCCGGCAGGCTTCTTTTTAAGCTATCACGTTTATCCGTATTTCCCTGATTTTATTACGCAAGGTCCTTATCATTTATATTCTGACTCTATTGGCCCTTGTCCTTATTTTGAATATGTAAAAACTTTAAAAGGTCAGTATAATTATCCGCTTCTGGTTGCTGAATTTGGAGTGCCTACAAGTTGGGGAAATGCTCATTTCGAATTTAATGGAATGACTCAGGGCGATGAAGATGAAGTACAACAAGGTGATTTCAACGTTCGCATGTATAAAGACATTTATCAAGCAGGTTGTGCAGGTGGTTGTATGTTTGCATGGATTAATGAGAATTTTAAGCAGAGTTGGATCATTGATCCAACAAGCTGTGGTGTTGATCGTAGAATACTTTGGCATAATCTGGCAAGTCCCGAAGAAAACTTTGGCTTGTTAAAGTTTGTTGAAGATCCTCCTTCTTATAATCGTTGGCCCGCTACCTATCCTTCCTATGATTCTAGTAGAATTAAAAAGATTCAAGCAGATTATGATAATGAATACTTCTATGTTAATGTTGCTTATAACTCTTTATTAGCTACTGATTCTTTGTATATAGGATTTGATACTTATGGTGATGCAGTTGGGGAGAATTTTTTTCCTAATCATGTAGGAACTGTTTACAATTTTTGTGAATTTATGTTGGTTATAACCTCTGATTCGGCTAATTTATATGTAGAGCAAACTTATGACACTTATTGCAGTAGCCCTAAGTTTCCCTTAGCTGATTCGGCTGTGCAAAAATTTCATTCCGAAGCTACAGGTGACGTTCCTTGGAATATACTTAGATGGAGGAATAACTTTCCGGATAGCTGTAACTTTTATGCAGGCAGACTTAGAAACTGCAATTTTACTGATACACCAAGTAGTAATACTGCTGTTGTGCGTTATCCCGACCATGTAGAGGTACGTATTCCATGGCATTTCTTAAATTTTACCGACCCCTCGGATCTCGAAGCCCTTGATTGCGAAACGTGTACTGGTAATGGTATTAGGCCTCACGAACCACCCATTTCGATGTTTGATGCATCTTCTCTTCCCCGAGAAACTACTTATACTACCGGTATAGCATTGAGTGTTTTAATGGGTAATGACCAAAACAATTTAGTGGAAACAAGTCGCTTTTTATGGAATACCTGGGGGATTGATATGGGCACCGGTTTATATACACCACCTTCGCCTGTTAAAGAAGTTAAGAAACAATCTTATAACATTATTAAGAATTGTTTGCTAAATACACCCTTTACTCCTTACTAGTATTTGTTTTAAAACATAAAAAAGAGCCGTCAGCATTAGTTTGCCGACGGCTCTTTTTGAATGCACATTTAGCGAAGGCGAAATGCCCTGCAATTAATAGTAGTGTCCCTTTATTTTTTTATTCTTAAACTATATTTTACTTTACGTTAGCAGCTACCTTTTACAAAGGCACAAGCTCTACAGATATTGCTAGCACATCACCTACACCCACTTCTACATTTGCTTTAGTAAGCACTGAATAACCGGGTTTTGTAAAAGTAATAGTGTAAATGCCGGCTTTGGCAATTTGCAAAAGAGCAACTCCTGCATCATCGGTAAGGGCTTTATCTCCCGGCTCTACTACTTCTATTCTTACCAAACGCAAAGGAAGTTTGGTGATAAAATCAATTGCTTTAAATTCAAAAGTAGCTTCAGGGTTTAAATGGCGGATACCGTAATGAACTATCTTACGTGATGAATGGTACTGATTAACAAAATCAGGAACAGTGTCAATATAAGTTTCTATCAGAGGATCTAATTCATTTTTAATTCTGCCATTCATGCGGCTAATTTCTTTGGCAATGTTTTCGGTAGCCACAACCACTGTGGTCTGTACATCTCTTGTGCCTCCCAAAACGCCATTATAAGTGTCGATTCTGGATTTTAACAACAAAGTATCTGCTGTTTTAATATTATATGGAACAATTTTAATACCTAAACTAATTGCCAACTCATACACTATGTCGGCATAAGCTGTTATCTCTTCATCTGTTAAAGCCTTTATATCCGAATTAGAAATATTAACAACAACAAAACCGCTACGATCTTTAGTTGAGTTACTATAGGAAATTATCCCTGATTTAACTTTAAAAAGTGATGCTTCCAACTCTGCACGAGCTTCATTCTTAATAAGAGTTTCACCGGCACTCCCTTTCATTTGAATCATCATCTGGGTGTGGATGTATGCTTTTGATTGCATCATGTCTTCAACAAAAGCTTCGATAATTGGATTAGGAGACCACTCGTCGGTAAACCTTATTAAACAATCATGTGATGAGTTAAACATCTTTGTGTAATCGTTTTGTAATCGTTCCATAATATTTAATTGTATTGATAAATGATAAATTAATTATGAAGCAAAATTAAACCTTAATTACCAGCTAAAATTTTAATTATGTCTTATTATTAATAATAATCTAAACTCGTCTGTTTATAAGCTATTTAAATATTAAAATACTTAATATAGGTTTTGATAAAAATAAGACTAATAAGCAATACTTTTATTGCTTTTATTATCATTATAATAATAATAAATATATTGATGAAATGCAATATTAATGTATTGATAATAAGTTGTTATGATATGATTTGCTTTAGTTGATGCATGCTATCAAATACAGCTGATTTAAGGCTTTGTAAATGCACCATAATCCCTATTAAATATGCCCTTACATCCATTATTTAATTATTTGTTTCGTTTATAGTATTATTTGTTTCAATTATACTCTTATTATTTTTGTTTATAATGCTCTTTGTTTTATTTATTTAATAATTTGTTTTGTTTATACTATTCTCTTTTTCGTTTATGCTAACCTCTCTTTTGTTTATAGTCTTATTTGTTTTGTTTATATTCCTTTTTGTTTCATTTATAACGCTCTTTGTTTTAATTATACTTTTATAATCAAAACAAATATTATTTAGATCAAAACAGATAATCTTTAAATCAAATATATTATTACAAAAAAGAAATAAGATAAAAGTAGGATTAAAACATAAAAGAAGATTATTAAAACACTTAATTTTACTAATAAAACAGATAAACATAAATATATTTTAAATACTATGATTTATCAATAAAAAAGACTAATTTTACAGAAAATTAATGGCTTGATTAATATCAAAATTAAAACAATGAAAAACGAATAAAAATAAATTTAAAACACTATGAATGATATAGATGAAACTCATTTTAAGATGATGATAAATACTGCCAAAACGATGGACAGGTTTAAATATGTTTGGATTGACAACCCTACTATTGTAGATTGTAACGAAATGTTAACTGTCAACATTCGGCAAGTAAGGGGCTTAAATAAAGATAAGCGAAAGAGCCCTAAAGGAATAACTATACAGAAGGGAAGTTCGCGTGTGGTACTCAAGAAAGAGGTATTCTCAATAAAACAATCGCTCAGGATGTATTACCTTTCCAAACAGTTGGACGACGATGCAAAGTTGCTTAGCTATCCAAAGTCTTTCCTTACTTATTTATCGGATAATGATTTTTATATGGCGGCATCGTATGTGCAGCAAAAGGCTGTTGAGGTTGGTATAAAACTGCTTCCATTTGGTACTACACTAGCTCAGATTGACTTATTAACCGTAAATTTGGAAGAGTTTCGTTTAATCTTACCAAAATTAAAATTGGCATTAATAAATAAGACAAAGGGGATTAAGAAAACGACTATAATTATTAACAACTGCGTAGCGATGCTTCACGATATATTAAATAATGCAATAGATGTGTATGCCGATACGAACCCTGAGTTCCATGAGAGTTATTATTTGTCGAGGCGTAGAGTATTGAAACCCGGCAAACATGCTACCTACATGGAAACTGTTTTTGGGAAAGTAACTGATAGTGTTACTAAGGAGGCTGTTGTAGGTGTAAAGGTAGAGGTTGGTGATAATAAGGAATTGACAACTACTGATATAGATGGTAATTACAGTAAAAAGATTTATAAAAAGTATGCAAAAACCATCACATTCAGTTTGCCTGATAAATATCAAGATTTAACGCTCAACATACCTGCCAAATGCATTAAGGATAGGGTAGAGGTGGATGCGGAGCTTGAACTTAATCCTAGTAATGTGTTGTAATTTATAAAACAAATGCCAATCTCGCTTATCGACTTCAGTCGATTAGCGAATAAAAGTAATAGAAAGTAACAAAAAGAAAAGATAATGTATTTTAAAAGCTATAACATATATCCGCTAAGCGATAGGAATCGCTAAGCGGAAAACCTCTCGCTTATCGACTTCGGTCGATTAGCGAATAAAAACACTCACAAATGAATTTTAAAGAGAACTATACATACCATGTTTATAATAGAAGTAATGAACAACTCTTTTTCAACAGAGAAAATTATTTGTTTTTTATTAGAAAGATAAGAAAACATATTCTTCCTTTTTCAGATATACTAGCTTATTGTTTAATGCCTAATCATTTTCATTTACTTATTACAGCAAAAAAAGAAGCTGAAGAGCTTTTGGATGAAAATAATCAGTATCGTACACAAACCTTAGCGAAATCAATTGGAACTATGCTTAGCTCTTATACACGTGCAATTAATATTCAGCAAAATAGAAAAGGTTCTTTATTTGCTCATCAAACTAAAGCAAAACAATTAAATTATCATAAAAATGATTATTCTAAAGATTGTTTTTTTTATATTCATCAAAACCCTTATGTAGCAAAACTTGTAAAAAGGCTTGAAGATTGGGAGTTTTCTTCTTTTAATGATTATATAGGCAAAAGAAACGGGTCATTAGTCAATAAAGAATTAGCTTATGAAATAGTAAACTTTGATAAAAATGATCTTTATAATCAAACATATAATATTATGAATTCTAAAAGTGATGAGCCTTTTTACGAGGATGATTAAATTCTAATCTTTTGCTTATACATTTTATTAAATATTTTATTACAATGTATTTTTAACACACCCGCTAAGCTATAGGAATCGCTAAGTGGAAAATTACTCCCTTATCGACTTCGGTCGATTAGCGAATAAAAGTAATTAAAAAGAACAAAAAGAAAAGATAATGTATATTATGAGTTATAACACTTATCCGCTAAGCGATAGGAATCGCTAAGCGGGAAACTGAAAGAACTTTATAGAAAATATTTTAACAATCAACGACTTTTTGTTGTATCTTTGTATTCTTAAAATTAATATAATTCAAATATGAAAAGAATATATCTTCTCTTATTTGCAATCTTTGTGATAAATGTTGCAGATGCTCAGTGGCAATCACTTAATAGCCCTTTAAGTAGCATTGTCAATTGTTTGGCTATAGATAGTAACAAGATATTTGTTGGCACTTATTCGAACAATAGTATTTATTATTCTCCTGATTTTGGAAATAACTGGTCAGTTATCCGATCAACTGATGATAGTACTATACGAGAATACATTAGTTCCATTCTTCTGATGGATAGTACTATGTATGCTGCATCAATGGGTAGTTATACCCATAACCCTGTTGATAGTAGTGCGTTTTTGGGAGGCGTATTTAAGAAAACTTACGACACAAATTCTTCGTGGACTCCTTTGGTAAATCCGTATTTTAATCCTATGAATGTAAACTTTTTAAAAGTATATGATGGATTAGTTTATCTTGGATATAATTACCCGGGTCTTAATTATGGCGGGCGAGTGGCGGCGATGAATTCTAACGAGAATTACTGGAGTGAATGTTGGGAACTTTTTTTAATTGGTGGAGCCAGAGTGTTGGTAGCTAATAAAGATACCTGTTATATGGCTTCGACTAATAGTTTTGGGCAAGATAACTTATACGGAACTGCTAAGATCTATTTATCTTCGTACTATGGACAGGTTTGCAAGAATGTTACTGATTGGGACTTGCCTCAAGATAGTCTTATAGTAACAGCCTTAGCAATTGATGGGAATTATGTTTTTGCAGGCACCTATGGCAAAGGAGTTTATATTACACAAAACAATGGTGTTTCGTGGAAAGCCGTAAATAATGGATTGACAAATAAATTTATTAATGCATTAGTGACAAAAGACAGTACTATTTTTGTTGCAACTAATGGTGGTGGCGTTTATTTATCAATGGATAAGGGTAATTCATGGAATCAAATTAATAAAGGCCTATCTGAAATTAATATTAATACCTTAAATATTAGTGCAGATTATATTTATGCCGGAGGGAACGGAGGCGGAATTTATAAACTGTTATTAAAAGACACAATTAATACTTCATTAAATAGAATTCTTGGTGGCACTACTTCAGGCGACGGAATATACGCTTATGGATACCATTGTACAATAAAAGCTACGCCTGATAAAGGTTATGGATTTGTAAACTGGAGAGAAAATGGCAATGTTATAAGTACTGATAGTATTTACACTTTTACTGTTACTGAAAATAGAAAGATGAATGCTAATTTCCTTCCTCTAAATAATGTTACTATTTATCCAAATCCTGTTACTAATGATCTAATAATTGAATCAAACTCAATAAAAGAACAGAGGCTTGAGATACTAAACATATTGGGGCAAAACGTTTATACATCTAATATTAATAAAAAAGCTATAGTTAATACTTCAGCTTTCGCTAATGGGGTTTATTTTGTAAAGCTATCTAACGATAAGGAAACAGAGGTGCGTAAGTTTGTGAAAGAATAAGAAACTCTTCTAAATTCCTTCCAAAGGAGTGGAATTTATTGAAAATAATTTAACTCTCAATGTATTTTTATTGTATCTTTGCTACTTAAATACAGCTTAATGAAACTTCAAGAAATAACACAAAGTAGATTATATATATGTTTAGGTTTAAGCATTCTATTATTGTTGTCAAATATAGCATATAGCCAGAAGGTAAATTTCAGTGTGTTTTTACCTCCTGTTAAAAGTACAGATAATTATTACAATGCATTTAATACATATGTGCTTCCAAGTCCTCTGTTTACGATGGTAACTGTTTCGATGATATGGTCTGACATTGAAACCAGTCAGGGAGTTTTTGATTTTAGTACTTACGATAGTCAAATTCAACAATTCATTACAGCAGGCAAGAAGGTAAACATAGTTACCTGGCCTATATCTCCCAATGGTATTAATACTTACACACCGGCCTATATCTTTACGGCGGCATGGGCAAGTTCGCTTGGTGCATCTCAGCTTACTGTTGATACATGCAGTGCCATGCATGGAAATGGCACTCCTACAAGTGGTATGCCTACCCCATATGAAACTCCGTTCAAGCAAGGCTTAAAGAATTTCTACACTCAAGTTATCAATCATTATAATAATAACCCAAACATTGGATATATTCGCCTTGGATTAGCTGTTGGAGGCGACTTCTTCCCCAGATGTAGCAGCGTAATGCCGGGTTATTCTTTATCAGTTTGGGAGAACTATGCTAAAGAAATGAATGATTTTGAAGCAGCTCTTCATCCTACTGTAAAACTTGTTCAATCGGTAATGCTCACAGGTGCAGATGTTGAAGCAGTTAATGCTGTTAATGACAGTATTTCAATTGGAGTTCAAGGATGGCAGCTATCTGATAACACAGCTACTACCTGCACATCCGATTGGTGTGCTTTGTTTGCTCAATACACAGGCAAAGTGTGGCCATTAGAATTGCAGACTATAAATTATAGTGAAGCTGATGGAGTAACTACTAACGCAAATCCTACAGGTTCGCTTATCGATCTTATTCCTTTTGCTGCAAGCCATCATGCTGATGTTCTGGAGTTGTATTTAGTAGATTGGCTGCTGGCACTTGATCCTAATTACGCAACCTTAAGCGGCCCTGACATCGTGCCTGCTTATGCACAATATGCTTCTGCTTATTATAATGTGATAGCTAATGCAGCAATTACTAATGTAAAAGAGTATGCTGATGATAATGGGTGTGAAATTTATCCCAATCCTGCTAAAGACAATATTATTATAGACCTGCACGGAACAAAAGTTCTGTGTAATTCGTCTGTCTCATTATATGATTTGCAAGGTAAAATCCTATTACAACAATCTCTGAAACAAAACGAAACAGAGCTTAATATTTCTAGTCTGGTTAAAGGTATATACCTGTTAAAAGTCATAAATAATAACGTAACTATAAAGAAGATTATAAAAGAATAGCTAAGAATTATAAATTAAGAATTATAAATTATGTATGATGTAAAAAGTATCATTACCAAAAGGATATATCTTCTTTTAATATCAACAATCTTTATTCTAAATATTACATATGCACAATTTCATGGGCATAGTGGTGTGTATTATTTAGGTACTGCTGATGTGCCTAACTCTGTAGCTACTTATTCTAATCCCGACATCAGTGGAGTTGTAGTTCGTTTTACATGGAATGGTCTCGAAACATCTCCGGGTATTTTTAACTGGACTTTTATTGATGGTGAAATAGCTAAAGCTGTTACTTATAATAAAAAAGTATCACTTCAGCCTCTTTCTTCACCTACTTGGCTCGATAGTATCGGAGTTCAACACTATTATTATATTGATAATAATACAGCACATCCTACTTATGGACAAGCAGTTTCAGGGAATATTCCATGGGATAGCATTTATGTTAAAAGATATAAAATACTTCTTCAAAACCTTGCTGCTAAGTATGCTTCTGATACAAATGTTTCGTATATCAATGCTATTGGTGGTGCTTTTTCAAGAAACCTACCCGATACCATCCTTACCGACACAGCACTAATGACTAAGCATGCCTTTTGGACTGCCTATAATTATAATGCTGACACCTTAGGTAAGCTTATGAATACTATTACAGATTATTATATGATGCATTTTCCTTCAACGCACTTATGGTGTTCTGTTGATTATGTAAAGTTTGAGTTAAAAGCTTCAAGTCGTCCAATTAATTATCTTGCATCTGTTTATACTAATTACGGAATAGCTAATTATTCTGATAGGTTTGGTTTATGGAGAGAAGATCTTTCGGGTTGCAATCCACAGCTGCCTATCAGCACAGGCAATCAATGGTATCTAATGCAACAAAACCCTTGTAGAACCGGTGCTCAAATGGTTTGGAATGTTCAGGATGGTCCTATACGCATGAATAAGTGCGGAATACTTCCAAATACAAAAGCAATTGTTTTAGATTCGGCTGTTAACAATGGGCTGAGTTTAGGGATGCGCTACCTCGAGATATATGCAGTAGATATTGATGATGCTACACTAACAAATTCAATACTTCAGGCTAACAATAAACTTATTATTAAAGGAGCCAATTGTGATTTGAATAATGGGATAATCGAAAGATACTCTAATAACATTATCTCAATTTATCCTAATCCCACAAAAGACAATCTTACAATAGAAACAAGCAAAGAACTAAGCTTAGAGATAGTAAATCTTATCGGGCAAACCGTATATACATCTAATATAAATAAGAAAGCTGTAATAAATATTTCAGCTTTCGCTAAAGGAGTTTATATCATAAAGCTTAAGGACGAGAAGGAAACTGTGGTTAAGAAAGTTGTTAAAGAGTAAATTATGAATGGATTTAAAAATGTTATAATGAAAAAGATATTTCTTGTTATATCAGCAATGTTTATTATCAGTATTGCTGAGTCGCAAACTACTACTAGCTATAAGATAGCAGATAAAATTCATATCGAAGGGGATGGTAATTGGGATTATATCAAAGCAGATGGCACTACTAATATGTTATTTGTGTCAAATTCGAGTAGAGTTATAGTTATTGATACCAAAATTAATAAAAAGATAGGTACCATAACTAATACTCCGGGTGTACATGGAATAGCTGTTGCTGCTGATAAAAACAAAGGATATACTACTAATAGCAGTGATACTTCGGTTACGGTGTTTAATCTTACAACTTTGCAAAACATAAAGAGGATTAAGCTTACCGGGCTTAGTCCTGATGCTATTCTTTACGATTCTTCTACTCAAAAGCTATATACTTTTAATGCAACAGGTCGTAATACAACTGTTATCAATACCATTAACGATTCAGTGATTGCAACCATAGCATTAAACGGTAAACCTGAGTCGGGCGTAAGTGACGAGAACGGTTTTGTTTATGTAAATATAAATGATAGTAATATAGTTAGGGTTATTAATAGTAGTACCAATCAAATTGTAAAGCGTTTTACATTAGGAACCGGTACCAGCCCTAAAGCTATGGCTATTGACTTAGTAAACCATAGACTGTTTGTAACTTGCAGCAGCAAATTGATAGTTTTGAATTATGATGATGGCTCTTTAGTAGCTACTGTTCCAACAGGAGGGAGCATGGATGGGATTGCTTTTGATCCTATCTTAAACAGAGTGTATTGCCCGATAAGTAGCGGTGCTATAGTTGTTGTAAAAGAAACAGATGCTTCAACATTTACTTTATTAGAGAACATTCTTACTATGACAGGGGCAGGAACTATAACTATAAATCCTGTGACGCAACATGTTTATGTTCCATGTATTGAATACGAGCCGGCAACTAATCGTTCACCTAAAACACACCGATTGCATCCAACTTCTAAGCCATTTTCGTTTACAATACTTGATATAGCTCCTTTGTAAAAGAGAGATGACTTCCCGGTGGCTTTATTGCTTTATTAAATTGAGCATTGCTTTGACCTCGCCCTTTTCTCTCAATACTACTTTATAGATGCCAGACAGATAAGAGAGAGTGTTTATTTTTGTTTGGGATGATGCTTTCGTAAGTTTCTCTTCATATAGTATCTGACCTAAAATATTATATAAAGTTAAGATAGCATCTGTCTCTAATTTGGGATAAGTTATATTAACCTCAGCAGTTGCCGGATTAGGATATATTAGATATTCAATCTCTTTGTTGAAGCTTGCTATGCCTCCTGTGCAATTTATTACATTAATAGGGAAGTAGGGAGAGAAAGTTCCATCACCACAACCATTATGACCGTAAACAATTAAATCGCCGGAAGTTGCGGATGAAGAAAAGTTAATAGTAGTAAAGCTGCCGTTGCCATTTATAGTAGCACCACTCCCAGTGTAATACCATGTATAAGAGGTTGCATTGGTAAGAGCATCAATCGAAAAAGGAACACTGGTGTCGCCCAAACAAACAATATGACCTTGATGTGGAGCGGTGGAGGTAATGATCTTAGCAGAGTCGGGTATCGTTGCACTTACATTAATACTTTTGGCTGAAGCGGCGCCACTTCCACACAAATTGCTGCCATACACATGAATGTAGCTTGTAAGGGCATTACTTCCAAAGCTTAGAGCAATTGAATTAGTGGTGCTTGAACCGGTAATACCTGTTGGCAGTGTCCATATGTAAGATGAAGCATATGCAATAGCAGGCACGGTATACACTACATTGTTAGTACCCCTGCATACACTAGTGTTTCCTGATATAGTCCCTGCTGCCGCAGGATCGTTTAATACTGTTAATGTTAAAGTAACAATTGAATCGCAACCAATAACAGAAGTAAAAGGTTTTGTGTGGACTCCTGAGGTAGAATAGCTAATCCCTGCAAAGTTATAGGATTGACCGGGACAAATACTTACACTAAACGAAGTATAATAGGGTTCATGTATTATAATTGGCAATGTCGTTGAGGTTCCGTTCCCACATTTATTATGTCCTTTCACTATGATATTTCCCTGATTTAAACTCGAACTAATATTGGTGATAATACTATTTGTAGTTGTTGTATCTGTTGTGTTATTTAGCACGTTCCATATATAAGAAGTGGCATTCGTGATTGTATTTGTAGTGTAAGTTATATTACTCATCGTATCACATACATCCGTCAAGCCTTGTATAGCATCAGGTGCACCTATCACAGGGTTTACATTTACATGTAATGAAGAAGTATTGCCTACGCCTAATGAATTAAGACCATGTACAGTAATATTGCCTGATACTGCCGACATACTTACCGCAACAATAATAGAATCATTATTTATTGTAGTTGTAAATCCACTAGGAACTGTCCAGATATAAGAAGTAGCTCCTATTATAACAGGTACTGAATAAACGAGATTGGAATTGCCTTTGCAAACTATTGTGTCGCCAGTTATTGAGCCGGCAGCGTAGGGAGTAAGTATTTCAGTCAAGTTTCTTTTCCAAATTCCATTAGCTGTAGTAATAAACAGATTGTTTGCAAATACAATAGATGCCATAACATAAGTGCTATCAGGAAGACCATTGTTAGCAGCTATCCAGCTTGCTCCGTAATTTGTCGATATAAATACACCGCCACCGAAGCTTCCGGCAATTAAGTAGCTTCCATTATTGAATAGCGAAACTATCTTTGTATTTGTCAATCCATTGTTGATAGCATTCCAAGTTGAAGTGTTGTTGTATGAAACATAAACACCTTGGTCAGTGCCGGCATATATAGAATCACCTTTAATAACTATTGAATTAATATTGGTAGAAGCAGGCAAGCCGCTATTAGATAAAGTCCAGCTTGCACCATTATTTATCGACAAATAAACACCACTACTCGTCCCGGCATAAATATTATTTCCACTCATTGCCAAAGCGTAAGTGGGAGGCAGGGCAATGCCATTGTTTTTTCCTGTCCAGCTTGTGCCGTTATTAGCTGAGTAATAGATGCTATCGCCACTGGCTGCATACACAAGAGTTCCTTTGGCTGTTATCGAGTAAATATCAGTGCTCGTCAAACCACTGTTGACCGTTGCCCAACTAGTGCCGTAGTTTTTCGAAATATAAACTCCACCATAAGTACCGGCATAAAGGTTGGTGTCATTTGTTGTTAATGATAATATATATTGACTGTTAAAAGTGGTTAAGCCCGAATCTTTAGCTATCCATGTAGCACCTGTGTCAGCTGACATGAAGATTCCATTATCAGTACTTGCGTAGATTTTAGAATTGCAGCTTACTAATGAAGTAATCTCTAAACTGCTTATCCCATTATTATTAATTGTCCATGATGTTCCGGTGTTTGCCGAAATATGAATTCCATCTCTTGTTCCTGCATATACATTGCTCCCTATTACAACCAACCCATAAACATATTTACTGTTCAATGATGTTAATCCGGTATTTACTGCTGCCCAACTTGAACCACTATTTGTTGATAAAAAGACTCCTCCGCCATTTGTTCCTGCAAATATATTGGTGCCATCAGTTGCCAGCGAAATTACATTTAAGTTAGTTAGTCCTGTATTAGCAGCCGCCCAACTTGTACCGTTATTTGTTGATTTATATATCCCGTTTTGGTAGGTACTTGCATATAAACTGCTGCCATTTGCAATCAATGATGTTATTATAATACCGCCTATTGTGGCATTTGATAATAAACTAGTGTTTACAGCTGTCCATAAAGTACCGTTGTTAGATGTTATGTAGACGCCTCCGCCCCATGTAGCAGCAAAAATATTGTTGCCGATGACAGCTAAAGCTGTAATTTCGGTATGTTTAAAACCTGTGTTAACAGCTACCCAACTCAAACCGCTATTTGTTGATAGAAATACACCACCGTAATAAGTGCCTGCAAATACATTAGTACCATAAACAGCTAATGAAAGTACGCTTAAATAATTTAAGCCGGTGTTTACATCAAACCAGCTAGTTCCGTTATCTAATGTTTTATATACTCCTTGATTAGTGCCGGCAAAGAGTGTAGTTCCGCTTACCGCAAATGTATTTACGTAAACTCCGGAAGGTAATCCTTTGTTTACAGCTAGCCAAGTGATACCATTGTCAGATGAAACAAAAACACCACCACTTCCCCCTGCAAATATTTTAGAATTACAACTAGTGATACAACTTACTCTTCCTCCATAAGGCCCTAAAGTTTGCACCCATTGTGCATTAGCAACATTCATCACAAACATTGCTGCTAAGAGAAGTATAATTTTTTTCATGTTAACATTTATTATTTCATTCCGTAATTCGTAATTCGTAATTCGTAATTGGTTCTCATTCCTTTACAAACTTCCTTACCACTGTTTCCTTATCTGTATACAACTTTAAGATATAAACCCCTTTCGCGAAAGCGGAAGTATTAATTACCACTTTCTTATTAATAATAGTTGTATATATAGTTTGCCCGATAAGGTTTATTATCTCTATTCTTTGTTCTTTATTTGTGTTTGTTTCTATTATAAGATTATTTGTTGTAGGATTAGGGTATATAGATATAGATTCATTAAGAGTATTACTAATTATCCCTTGTGTTGATGTGAAATTAGCAAACAAATACCTATCGGCAGTAACATTAAAAGTATAACTTGTATCAATACAAATTATATTCCCATTCTCTGTCCAATATGTAAAAGCATAATCTGCATTAGGTATTGCTAATAAAGAACATGATTGATTAAATATATATGTACCACCACCAATAATAGATCCACCTGTAGTTGGAATTGCATAAGTAGTAATTGTATATTGAGGTAAAGTTTGTGTGAAGTTTGCAATCAGATTCCTATTCCCTGTAACTGTAAATGTATAATTTGTATCAGTACTTACAATATTCCCGTTCTCAGTCCAGTCTATAAAAGCATTACCATTAAAAGGTATTGCATTTACACTACATATTTGACCTGAAACATATAACCCACCACCATAAGATGTTCCTTCAATAGCAGGGTTTGTAGTAGTTGTTATTGTATATAATTGTAGAAAATTAGCAACCAGATTTCTGCTTGCAGTAATAGTAAAAGTAAAAATGCTGTCAGTACTAACAATATTTCCATTCTCTGTCCAATTTACAAAACCATATCCTATATTAGATAGTGCTTTTACTGTACATGTTTGAGTAAAAGTAAATATACCATTTCCTAAAGCTGAACCACCGATATTTGGACTTGAAGTTGTTGTTATTGTGTCTTGTTCTAATAATGAACGTTTCCATATACCATCAAAAACACCACCACTTATTACCCAAGTTCCTGCAAGAAGAGTGTTTCCACATATAGCGATACTATTAACTGAAAAACCAGCTAAACCTATAAAATTCCAACTGTTACCATTATCTGTTGATAAATAGACACCATTTTCTGTTGCTGCAAAAATAGTATCACCTTTAATGGCTAATGAAAAGACATTAGTATCTGTTAAACCGTTATTCACTGGTGTCCAATATGCACCATTGTTTGTAGATAAAAATACACCATTATCTGTACCTACAAAAATATTATTACCATTTATGGCTAAAGAATTGACTTCAAAATTTAATGATAATGACCAATTATTTCCATTAATTGTTGATATATATAAACCATTACCATAAGTACCTGCAAAAATAGTATCACCTTTAATAGCTAATGACATAATTTCATTAGATATTAAGCTTGTATTTACCGCTGTCCAACTGCTTCCATAATTAGTTGATAAAAACACACCTCCTCCAAATGTAGCAGCAAAGATATTATTTCCGCTTATGGCTAATTGACTAACATTAAGATTAGATAAACCTGTATTAACAGCATTCCATGTATTCCCATTATCTGTTGATAAAAACACACCATCACCCCAGGACCCATAAAAAATATTGCTATCTTTTATCACTATTGCATCTATACTATTAGCTATTGAATCTTTTGTAATCCAACTGTATCCATTATCTGTTGATGTCATCATAACACCCTCAACAGTACCCGCATAAATAGTATTCCCAATTGTTGCAAAACAATCTCCAGAGTTACCAGATACTTTTTGCCACTGTGCATTTGCAAAGCTTATTGTAAAGATTGCTGCTAATAAAAGAATGTATTTTTTCATAGTATAAATGTTTAGGTATATAATAATTTGTAAAATTAAACTTTTATTTAATACGAGTTGTAAATTTTATATAATTGTTTTTATTTTCTTTGATTTTGTAGCATATTTATACGTGAAATTGATTTTTTTGTTTGTTAAATCCCAAGTTGATAATTCTTCTTCAATAAGCAATGAATGTTTTTTAGAAATATCTCTTAACGAATTACCAACTGATTTCCTTAAATACTCACTCTCGTTTGCTTTATGCTGACTTATTAATTGAATTGTTATCTTCGGATTAGTTTTAAAGTAAGGGCGACCTGTCCAAATTCTTAATCCTTCGGTAACTGCTCTACATACATTTGGATTTTCATCACTTAACCAATCCTTAATAATAGGTAAAGATTTTTCATAACCTGTATCCTTGCAGTATTGATCAAATGCTTTTGCAAGTATCTCTTGAACCTGCCAGCTTTTATCATAACTTACTTTAGTTCTTAAAATATGTAATGCAGCTATATCTTTTGACGAAATAAAACCTAAGATAAATACTGCCAGACATCTCACCTGATACACATCACTTTTTAATAAATCACAAGCAATATTCATGGAATCTAAAATAGTTTTTGAACTAAATATATTTTGGGCTTCAAATTCTATCGGTTTAAACCCATTGTCAATCTTTGATATTTTATTAATAATTTCCTCAATCATATAATTATTATATTTATAAAATATCTATTCCTTTACAAACTTCCTTACCACTGTTTCCTTATCTGATAATAGTTTTAAGATATAAACCCCATTTGCGAAAGCGGAAGTATTAACTATAGCTTTCTTATTAATAATAGTAGTAAATGTGGTTTGCCCGATAAGGTTTACGATCTCTAGTCTTTGGTTTGTATTAGAGTTTGTTTCTATTGTAAGATTGTCTCTGGTGGGGTTGGGGTAGATTGATATGTTTGTTTCTGATTTATTAATAATACCAACAGTTGATGTTGTATCAATATATTTTCCTAATTGATATTTATTGGATACGCTGAGATATTTAAAATAAAGAGCATTATTAAAAACAATTAAATTGCCTAAAACTCCCATGTCTGATGATGAAGAATTTTGGATTTTGACAAAAGGAGTACCATCATATTTAGTAAGGACATACTTACTGTTCATATCTGAATAACAATAATACAATTTATTATTATAAACTATTGGGCTATCAAAAAAACCTGAACCTGTAGAATCAGGTCTCTGTAAACAATATACAGAAATATTGTCATATTTGGAAATACAATTAGCATTATTAATTGTATTATTTATAAAATACATATAATCATTATATATTATACTGCATCCTTGATAACCAAAATCATCATAAGGATTAATATCATATGTTCCTTCTAACCAAGCTCCATTATTATTACTATCCCATTTTGATAATGCGGAGGTTGTCCAATGTGTTCCCATTAAAACGCCTTCATATTTATCGCCTATAAGTAAATAATTGTTATATAGTATAGGTGAAAAATAACCATAATCACTAATTCCGATTAAATTAATTGAATCTCCATTAAATTTAGCTAATGCTTCATAACCATTATAGGGATAATCATTTGGAGTAGAAATATGATAATTAAAATATAATGCTTGATTATATACAATAAGACTATTTTGAAAACCCCATTTGCCTGTATCAGGGTTTGCAATGATTTGCAAATTCACACCATCATAGCTAGCTAAATAACTTAAACTTGTATCCTGATACCCGAAAAATAATTTGTTATTATAAATTATCGGACTCCATACAGCACAGCCAAGATCTGAAGTATTAAGATTATTTATTAGTGAAATGTCATTACCATTAAGAAAAGCTAATTGATATTTGCTTGAAGCATTTTTATATGGTAAATACAGATTATTATTAAATACAAATGGAATTCCCGAAATACCATAATCGGCAGTATTAATATTAGATATCAATGATAATGTTGTATCATTATATTTTGCCAAAAAATTAACACTATTTGAATCTTTATATGAAAAATATAAATTATTATTATATAAAACAGCTTGACCGGTCATACCCAAATCAGAAGAAGAAGGATTTGGAATTAATGTAACTGTAATGCCATCATATTTTGCTAATTGGAACTTCTTAGTAGAATTGCAGTATTGAAAATAAAGATTATTATTGAAAATAATAGGATAAGCCATAAACCCTGAATCTAATGGTGAAGGGTTTGATATTAATGTTAACTGTGCATTAGCAACATTCATCACAAAGATTGCAATTAAGAGAAGAAATACTTTTTTCATAATAAGATTCATTTTAAATAAGACAACAAAGATACTACTTATTTCTTAATTCAATACATTATTTTAATATTAATCACTTTCATGAAAAAGATAAGAGGCTAAGCAGTAGCACTAGTTAAAGAGATGTTGAAAATAAATGCTAACAAAGTGAAAATAAATGAAAATAAAAGAACTTAGGTCTTAAAAAATGCTTATATTTGCAATCAAATTATGGTATAACAATTTTCAAACGTTTTATGGGCTTTATCTAATATAAAAATAATGACAACTTCAGCTACTTATGTAAGAAATATTCTTAAAAGTTGCATAGAATTAAAACTCCGTGGTGTCATTACTAAGCCAATATCCAAAACAAATTTCGTTAAGAATACTAAAAAACTCCGTTTAGAAGGTCTAATCATACCAAATGGCAGTTTAGAGCTAGACTATGACTTCATAGAGTTCGACCGTGACTTCATAGACCTAGACAATGATTGTCTAGACCTAAACCGTGACTGCCTAGACCTAGACAATGGCTTCATAGACCTAGACAATGACTTTATAGGTCTAGACAATGACTTTATAAGTCTAGACAATGACTTCATAGATCTAGACAATGACTTTATAAGCCTAGACAATGATTTCATAGAGCTAGACAATGGCAGTCTAGGCTTAAACCGCTTTTTGGCATTCCTAAGATCTATCATTTTGGTAACGTTCTGTTATTTGCTTAAATACAAACAAAATAAAATTAAACCATTTTTTAAAATTAAGTACTCGATTTATAATGTTACAGGATTTCATTTTAATTTAGACTTTATTAATTTTCATATATTAAGGCAACTTTTTATCATATTTAAGTTGTTGTTTAATCAAAAGCATCAATATTGGTACGAATCGAATTATTTTTCATAGTGTAGATATTTAAACTGATAAAATATATACCCTTTAAAAATCATATTTATAATTATTTATATAATACACAATGAAAAATTCGAAAATTAGATTAGATTTTGCTCAATTATGTTGGCAATTTCTTATTCCCTTTGCAATGAGTGTGTCGGGATTATTTTATTTACTAACATTTGTATTGGTTCCACCATGCACTAAAATTGAATTAGATGCAGCAATTCATGATTTACTTACAAAAGGCGTAGCTTCATTGACTCCCGGTTTAGGAAAAGTTAACTTAAGAGAGGATGCTTATAAAATTGTTGTAAATTATCTACGTCAATTGGCCCATTTTGCAGAAATGGAATATGAAGGTGATGGAAAAAAATTACTTTTAACAGGTTTTAATATTTATTCACCTGAATCCGGCTCAGTCCCTATAATATTTAATGTTATACAGGGAACATTTTCAGGACAGGTTATTGCTAACTGGCCTTTCGACCAAAATAATCATGGCTACGTACTTAGATATTCTATTAATGAAGTTGGCTTGAGAGATGTTTACACTGAAGTAAATGCAGGTACAACAGGTTGGACTCTAGAAGGTTTGACACCTTTAAAAGAATATATGTTCTCTTATTGTGTGGTTTATTCAACTTACAAAGGTACTTTTTGTGATCCTGTTTTCTTAACAGTTATCTAATCTGTAGGGATATTCCATGGAATGTCCTTAGATTAAATTACGAAAAGAGCCGTCGGCAAACTAATGCTGACGGCTCTTTTTAGCTCTAGTTTATACTATCTCTTTTCAGAGTTTCTTTTGGTTTTTAATAGGATTTCAAAGCAAATAGTACTTGCAGGAACTATTAAAGGTTAAAAAACTGTTAAATAATAAGTCTTTTTTCTAATAGTTCGTTTTATATAAGTAATTTTACCAACTTATTTAATCAAAATTAAATTATATAACCTTAATTAAATTATTAATCTATCTAAACAAATTAGTTATGAGAAAGATATATCTTTTTATTTTACTAAATCTACTTTTTGTTATTACAACAAAAGCACAAGTAGTAATCAATGAAGTTCAATCAGCAAATGCAAATACCATTGCTGATGAAAGTGGATCCTATTCTGATTGGATCGAATTGTATAATACCAGTACCACAACCTCTGTAAACCTTTTAGGTTATGGTTTAACTGATGGTAGTAACCTCTTTAAGTGGGTATTCCCAAGTATTGATCTGCCTCACGAACAACATTTAGTAGTATTTGCTTCAGGAACTCCTAACTATACTTATATGACCCATTGGGAAACTGCCGTAAACGCTAATGATTCCTGGTTGTTTAAAGTTGCAAATGCCAGCATTCCTTCCACATGGAGTACTTCATCTTATTTACCGGATACTTCATGGAAACAAAAAAAAGGACCCTTTGGTATTGGGTATTCAGCTGATTCAACAACTGTGCCTCAATGTAAAACTTTTTATATTAGAAGAACTTTCAATGTTTCAGCAACTGCTTATGCTGATATTTTAAAAGTTGCTCTTTCTATTGATTGGAATGATGGTTTTGTAGCGTACTTAAATGGAAACGAAATTGCAAGAGCTAATGTTCTGGGAAATCCACCAAGTTACGATACTTCAGCTACTACTAGTAACACTCCTGCATATCTTACCGGAGATCCTCCAACAAATTATATATTTGATATTGCATCAAGCTTCTTGGTATCCGGGGATAATATTTTAGCAATTGAAGTTCATAATATAAGTGCAACTAATCCTTCATTGTTTGTAATGCCTTACTTGTCAGTTGGTATTCATGATTTTCAATCTTTTTATAATCCCACACCAACATCCTTTGGTTTGCAAAATGTTTATCTTCACACTAATTTCAAAATTAATGATAATGAAACGATCTCATTAACCAGCCCAGGAGCAACACCTACTACAGATTCTCAAAATATTGGCTTTGTTTATGCTGATGCGTCTATTGCGCGTATCCCAGATGGAGGAGATTGGTGTTATACTTCAACAGCAACACCTATGTTGCCTAATGTTGGTCCTTGTGGGCAGGGGTTTACTGCACAACCTCAGGCTTCAGTACCTGCCGGCTTCTATACTACTACTCTTCATGATTCTCTTAAATGTTCGTCAGCAAATACAGCAATACATTATACTTTAAATGGAAACATACCAAAGATTACTGATAAACTTTATACAGGTCCAATTACTATTGATAGTACTGTAGTGTTAAGAGCAAGAGCATTTTCTACAGTTCCAAATGGACTACTCCCTGGGCAACCTTTTACAGCAACCTATTTATTAAATCAACCTGCAACTACTTGTCCAATTGTTTCTTTAAGTTTAGATTCAATGTCGTTATGGGATTGGAATACGGGGATATATGTACTAGGTCCTAATGCAAGCCCTAACAGACCTTTCTGGGGTGCTAATTTCTGGCAAAACTGGAATAGACCCGGACATGTTGAATATTTTACTTCTACAGATAGTTTAAAGTTCAGTATGGATGCTTTTCTTGGTATGAATGGTAATTATTCAAGAGATAAAGATCAAAAAAGCTTTGCGATAACTACAAGATCATCACTTGATACCAACTCTATTAATTATCAAATATTCCCAGATAAAAACATAACTGATTTTAAAAGATTCGTTGTGCGTAATGCAGGTTCTGATAATCTAATATGTCATTTTAGAGATGAATGTCTTCAAACAATGTTTAAATCCTCTTATAATGATTGGGAAGCAAACAGACCTTGCGATGTATATTTAAATGGTAAGTATTGGGGTGTTTATCATCTTCACGAAAAGAGTGATAAGTATTATCTAGCCGAAAACTATGGTGTAAATCCTGACAGTGTCGATTTAATAAAGAATTTTGCAGCACAGGATGGTAATATGAATGCATTCACAATCATGCAAAACTACTTAGGAAACACTAGCTTAGATTTATCAACAACAGCTAATTATACAACAGCTCAAAGTTATTGGGATATGGATAATCTAAAGGATTATTATATTGGTGAGATATTTGTTGAAAACCAAGATTGGATAACAAAACAATGGACTGCTATTTCACCTGCACATTTTGAATATTGGGTAAATAATATTAAGTTATGGAGGCCACAGCAAACTAATGCTAAATGGAGATTTAATTTGCACGATATAGATCAGGGAGGGTTTCCAGCTAATATTTTGGCAATAAATTATAATCATACAAACGTAAATTTTCTATCATTGGCAATTAGTCCTGGAAGTGTTATCAACAATAATCTTTATTCAGTAATATTAAGGAATTTCTTAAAGAATGCTGACTTTAAAAATAAGTTTATCAACCGATATGCAGATCTTTTAAATACCGTCCTATTAACAAATAGAACTTTAATAGTAGCTGATACATTTGTAAATAGGCTTTCACCTGAAATACAAAGAGAAATAAATAGGTGGGGACTATCTGATCCAACTTCCAGATGTCATAATATCACTGAATGGAATACAAATATTTCAGACTTTAAAACATTCCTAACTCAGCGTCCTGATTCAGCTCGAAAGGAAATACTATCATATTTTAATTTATCAGGTAATGTTACAATAACTATAGATGTTGCTAATAAATCTCAAGGGAAAGTGCAAATTAGTACATTAACTCCTGATACTGCTACTTTACCATGGCATGGAATATATTTTAATGGGAATAATGTACCTATAACACCAATACCAAATCCGGGATATGTATTTGACTATTGGGAAGCAAATCACTCTTTTTCTGTTAATAACTATACAGGATTTCATTTTATGAATTTCACACAAAGTGACACCATGAGAGCACATTTTAAAGCAGCACCAACAATTACTATATCCGAAATAAATTATCATTCAGACCCTACTCGTGATACAAAAGACTGGATTGAATTACATAATTATGGAACTACAGCTATGAATGTAACTGGATGGAAAATATTTAAACCCGCAACCGGTGATTCTTATACTTTTCCTAGTAGTACTATTATTTCAGCGAATGGTTATATGGTCTTTTGTGAAGACACTGATTATTTCGCAACTACTTATTTACCTACCGTCATCACAAATAAAAAAGGTCCTATGAATTTTGGATTTAATGATAACGGTGAAGAAATACAAATACAAAACTCTCAAGGTGGGATAATTCTAGATTTTACATACAAATCTGATTCTACATGGCCGGGTTGTGCAGCTGGTTATGGACGTACATTAGAGCTACAAAGTAACACTCTTTTTATAAACGATCCAGCTAATTGGGCTTGTGGTTGTATGTTAGGTTCTCCTGGAGTTGCTCATTCTCCATGTACAGAAGCAGTTTTATTTAATGAAATTAATTACAATTCTTCCGCTAACTATCCTATGAATGACTGGGTAGAATTGCATAACAGGAGTAATACAGCTATTGATGTATCTAATTGGGTTTTTAAAGATGGTGTTGATACACATTCGTTCATTATCCCAAAAAGAATTGCTAATGGAAGTACTATTCCTCCTTATGGTTATCTAGTTTTGGTTAAAGATACAGTAAGTTTTAATACTGTATGGCCTGGTATTACTAATAGATTTGGTGATTTAGGTTTTGGTTTATCATCAAGTGGAGATGTTCTCAGACTTTATAATTCAACAGGTAAGATTTATCAGTCTTTATTATATAGTCCTGAATGGGGTGCAAATGGAGATGGAACAACTTTAGAGTTTAATAACAGTCTTACAGATGCAAATCCTAATATGAGTATTGGTTGGTTTCCAGGTTGTATAAAAGGCTCACCGGGATATCCTTTTGCACCCAATTGTGATGCTGGAATAAAAGAATATACTAGTGAAACTTATAAGGTTTATCCTAATCCTGCTACAAATGATGTGAATATTGAATTGAATACTGTACATAATGATGATATTTATTTTCAATTATACGATTTAGAAGGTCGTATGTTAAATGAAGTATCGATGAAAGGTAAAACAAAGATTACTGTAAGTAGAAATGGTTTACAAAGTGGTATTTATATATACAGAATAAGTACTAATAATTCAGTTGAGGGTGCGGGTAAGCTGATTTTTGAATAATTAGATATAGTTTATCTTATTTTATTCTCGTTTGTTATTATTCAAGAATTAAATAAGTATCTAAATTAATAATTAAGAGCAGTTATTAAGCAAGACTGAAAAATTTATAACATAATAAGCTTTTTAATGTTATAATAGTATAAATAAAAAGCATACAAGGTCAATAGCTAAATACTGAACTTATTATTACTTATAATTTAAGACTTAATTAATTTACAATTTTAACAATACAACATATTATGAGAAAGATTTTTCTTTTTATTCTTATTAATCTTCTTTTAGGTTTAACAACGAAAGCACAGGTTGTTTTAAATGAGATTCAGGCAGAAAACGCCACTACTATTTATAATGACGTAGATAGTTCGAATTCTGATTGGATTGAACTATATAACAAAGGAACAGCCTCTGTCAATTTATTAGGTTATGGTTTGTCGGATAATACTACACTTTATAAATGGGTGTTTCCAAGTATTGACCTACCATCACATAAACACCTATTAGTATTTGCTTCAGGTGATAATATTACTACTTATATGAATCATTGGGAAATAGGTGTTAGTGCTAATGATACTTGGACTTATAAAGTGGCAACTTCCAGCACACCTACAACCTGGAATACTTCCTCTTATTTACCCGATACTTCGTGGAAACAGAAGATTGGTCCTATTGGTCATGGATATTCAGCTGATTCAACCACAATTCCTCAATGTAATACTTTATATATGAGGAGGACTTTTAATGTAACAGCTTCTTCAATCGCTGATATGATGAAAGCTGCACTAGTTATTGATTATGATGATGGTTTTGTTGCTTATTTAAATGGCTACGAAATCGCAAGAGCTAACATTACAGGAACTCCTACTTACAATTTAGCTGCTGATGGTACCCATGTGCCTGCATATATGACGGGAGACCTCACTCCAAATTTTATGTTAGATAGTGCTACTTTCTTTAGTCATTTGTTACCGGGAGATAATATTTTGGCAATTGAAGTCCACAATGTAAGTACTACAGATCCTACATTGTTTGCAATGCCATATCTAGCATTTGGCATCCATGATTTTCAAACGTTCTTTAGTCCTGTTCCATCTTGGTTTTATCTTCAAAATAAGTATCTTCATACAAATTTTAAAATTAACGATAACGAAACAATTTCTTTAACTCCTCCAGGTACTTCTGCTGCCTCTGATTTTATTAATATTGGGTATCTTTATACTGATGCTTCCATTGCACGTATTCCTGATGGAAATAATATTGGCGGTGTTTATCAAGGCTGGTGTTATACTGAAAGTCCTTCTCCAAATTTACCAAATCCTATGGCTGGTTGTGGCATGGGGTTTACTGCTAAGCCTCAATCTTCAGTGCCTGCCGGATTTTATACCACTGCAATACATGATAGTCTTAAATGCTCATCACCTAATACTGTAATATATTACACATTGAACGGGAATATGCCTAAGGCAACTGATAAATTATATACTGGACCTATTACTATTGATAGTACAACAGTTTTAAGAGCACGTGCTTTTTCAACAGGAATTGGGACACTACTTCCCGGACAAACGTTTACAGCTACTTATTTTATTAATGAACCTTCAACAATTCCAATAGTTTCTTTAAGTACTGATTCGATGTCATTATGGGATTGGAATACCGGTATATATGTAATGGGACCTCATGCTGACAGTATAAATCCTCCAAACTATGGAGCTAACTTCTGGCAAAACTGGAATAAAGAAGCACATGCAGAGTATTTTTTAAGACCTTCAGATAATAATATATTTAGTTTGGATGCATTTATTTCAATCAACGGAAACTGGTCCAGAGCTTATGATCAAAAGAGTTTTGGTGTTGAAACTAAATCTTCATTAGATACTAATACTATTAATTATCAACTCTTCCCTAATAAAAACATTACTAATTTTCAAAGGTTTGTTGTTCGTGATGCAGGTACTGATAATCTTTTCTGTCATTTCAGAGATGAACTGCTTCAAAAGATGTTTTCGAATACTAATGTTGGATGGGAAGCTTCTCGCCCATGCAATTTGTTTTTAAATGGTAAGTATTGGGGTTTATATCATCTACTCGAAAAGAGTGATAAATATTATCTTGCAGAAAATTATGGTGTAAATCCAGATAGTGTCGATTTAATAAAGATTTTTGCTGTTCAGGATGGTAATAATAATGCCTATAATAGTTTAGTATCTACTTTTACTAACATAAGTGACTTTTCAACAAGTGCTAATTATGCCATTTTTAAAAGCCTTTGGAATATGGATAATTTTATGGATTATTATATTGATGAGATTTGTATTGAGAATATGGACTGGATTTCTAAAAGATATTATAGTAATATTCCAGGGTATTTATATTGGGTAACAAATGTGAAACTTTGGAGAGAACAGAAACCAAACGCTATATGGAGATATGAAATGCATGATGTAGATCAGGGAGCTAAACCTTTTAGTATGATAAATGGAGGTGGTCCCGATCATATTAATTTCCTATCTCAAGCAATTAGTCCAGGGGGGAACATTAACAATAATATATATTCAGTTATGTTAAGGAAGTTAATGCAGAATTCTGATTTTAAAAACAAGTTTATAAACCGTTATGCAGATATATTAAATACTACCTTTTTACCAAGTCGTACTTTGCCAATTGCAGACTCTTTAAAAAATATAATGGAACCTGAAATGCAAAGAGAAATAACAAGATGGGCAACATCTTCTTCCTTATCAAGAAATATGACTGAATGGCACAGTAATGTTACTAACTTTAGAACATTCTTATCTCAACGTCCCGATTCTGCAAGAGTTGAAATTCTTTCTTATTTTAACTTATTGGGAAATGTTAATATCACTGTTGATGTTGCTAATAAAGCTCAAGGAAAAGTTCAGATAAGTACTCTAACTCCAGATACTGCTATCTTACCTTGGCACGGTATTTATTTTAATGGTAATAATGTGCCTATAACACCTGTACCAAATCCAGGATATGTATTTGATTATTGGGAGGCAAATCATTCTTTTTCATCAAATAATTATACCGGTTATCATTTTATGAATTTTACTCAAAGTGATACTATGAGAGCTCATTTTAAAGTAGCACCATCAATAACTATTTCTGAATTGAATTATCATTCAGATCCTACTCGCGACACTAAGGATTGGATCGAATTACATAACTATGGTACAACAGCAATGAACATCACCGGTTGGGAAATATATAAACCTGCTACGGGTGATACTTATACTATCCCAAGTGGAACAGTTATTACAGCAAACGGTTACATGGTCTTTTGTGAAGATACTGATTATTTTGCAACATCTTATCCTAACACAATCACCAATAAAAGAGGGCCGATGAACTTTGGTTTTAATGATTACGGAGAAGAAATTCAAATACAAAATGCTCAGGGCGGTATTATTTTAGATCTTACCTATAGTTCTGATTCTACTATTTGGCCAGGTTGTGCAGCAGGGTATGGTCGTACTTTGGAATTGCAAAGCAATACTCTTTTTATAAATGATCCTTCTAATTGGGCATGTGGTTGTATGTTAGGTTCACCCGGAGCTGCTCATTCACCTTGTACAGAAACTGTTTTATTTAATGAAATTAATTATAATTCTTCAACTACTTATCCTATGAATGATTGGGTAGAATTACATAATAAAAGTAATACTGCTATAGATGTGTCAAATTGGGTACTTAAAGATGGTGTAGATACCCATTCATTTGTAATCCCTAAAAGAATTGCAAATGGAAGTACTATTCCTCCAAATGGTTATTTAGTTATTGTACGAGATACAACTAGTTTTAATGCAGTATGGTCTGGGATTACTAATAGATTGGGCAATTTAAGTTTTGGCTATTCTTCAAGTGGAGATGCTATCAGACTATATAATTCAACAGGTAAAATATATCAATCAATGGTATATAAGTCCGAATGGGGAGCTAATGGAAATGGTGCAACATTAGAGTACAATCATAGTATTTCGGATGCAAATCCAAATTTAAGTACTGGATGGTTTGAAGGATGTTTAGGAGGTTCTCCGGGATATGCACATATCGTACCTTGTCCCACAGTAGGCTCAATGACAACAGGTATAAAAGAATTTTCAAACAACGAAAACTATAGGGTTTATCCTAATCCTGCAACAAATGATGTGAATATTGAATTGAATACTGTACATAATGATGATATTTATTTTCAATTATACGATTTAGAAGGTCGTATATTAAATGAAGTATCGATGAAAGGTAAAACAAGGATCACAATAAGTAGAAATGGTATACAAAGTGGTATCTATATATTTAGGATAATAACAAATCAATCAGTAACCGGTGCCGGTAAATTGATATTTGAATAGATAAGCATTTAAAGATATTTCATTCTTTCTTGAAGTATATTATAATAGCCTTCACCATTAATTTGGTGAAGGCTATTTATATTTAAGTCCACAAATAGTTGAATTATCATAGAAAATAAATTCCATTTATCTATTGACTTTCTTTCAATATAATTTAAAAATACGCATAGAAATAAAACTCCAAGGTGTCATCAATAAGCAAATATCTCATTCAAAACCATTCAAAATCCTTAAAAAGCTGCTTGAGGCAGGTGCAACGCTGCATTCGGTAAATGCAACGCTGCACTTGTCGAATACAAGGCTGCATTCGTTCCTTGTGGGTTTGTTCTTGATTTTATCAAAAATTAGACTTATAAATACACATCAAGTCATTAATATTAAATACTTTATTTGTAATGTCAAAGGATTGCATTTTAATTTAGCCTTTATCAATTACCATAAACTCATGGTTTAAATGAATACTAGAATCGTTGTTATAAATAAAAGAGGCTGTCTCAGATTTGAGACAGCCTCTTTTATTTATAAGAGAAAATAATTTAAATATTATTTCTTAAAGCAATTTACATATTTGTATTGAGGAACAGCTGAAGTAGCATCATATTTCCATAATACTGCAATTACATTTAATGTCTTTGTCCAAGTAGGATCAATAGTAAGAGAATAACTCTTATTAATAGTTTTTCCAGCTGTAACTGCTCCACTATAAATAGATTCTCCATAAGCATTGCTAGGAACTGAAGTAGTTCTTAAAACTTGCATGTGTTTGTAAGTTGCAGGATTTGGTGGGTTGTTTTGTACATAAGCAGTTGGTGCTGTAGTACTACCATCAATTCCACTTTCAATTAAATAAACAGAAAGATAATAATTTCCTGTTCCAGCTGCAAAGAATTTAGTTTGTGTATTAACTGTCATCTTGGTTCCTGATTTAGTATAATTTAAATCAATAGCAGCAGTAGCTGTTTGAGCTAACAAACTAGTTAATGTTCCAGTTTGATAATTTGATGCATCACCAATCCAGAAAGAAGGAATACCACCTCCATCTGTACGGTCGTTGTAAAATGATGTATATAATGTTGCATTATACATCGGATCATTGCTGGAATGACATGATACGCCTGCAGTGTAAGGTGTAGCACACAAAGCATCCATAGTTGAAGCTCCCCAAGCACCACAATAATAGCACCATGTAGCAGTGTATTCAATCACAAAACCCCATTGCTTTTGAACAGGATTTAATGTTGTTGTTGTTCCTCCTGGAGGTGTTGTTGTAGTATTGTCTTTTTTACAAGATGCAACCACTACTAATACAATTACGAATAGATAAATTAATTTTTTCATTGCTTTTTTATTTGTTTAAAAATTTCCTCAAAAATACTATAAATTTCAATCACTTTTACATTTTAATTAAAATTTAACAAAATAAATTTAGTTATTCATTATTTGATTAGCTTTATTATATTGAAATCAAAATTGATTAATTCTCTTATTAATTTATAAAATGTTTATTTACAAATGTATTATAGTTTATTTTCTGCTAACATAACGAAGTGTTCAACCGATAGTACAGAGTTGTTAACATGTTGTACGAAGTTGTCAACATGTTGTACAGAGTTGTCAGGAAGCAGAAAATTTTTAATCTAATTGCTTTTTATGGCTTTCATTTAATAATAGTTATCGAGTATTTGTTAATCTGTTTGTAATTATTTTTATCAAAAGATAATATTTTATTTTGCAGCATTAAAAAAAGAAGTACATTTGCAAATAAATTGGATTGTAATTAAAATTAATAATTAAATAATAATGAAAAACTCAATCAAGCTAATAACTTTAATGTTATCAATCTTTTTAGCATTTACATCAAATAATAATTATGCTCAAAAGTCAAAGTTCAAAGGAATCGTTACCTATGATATAAAATATACAGGTAAAGATATTACACCTGCTCAAGAAGCACAATTGCCAAAAGAACAGGTTATAAAGATATATGAAAACAAAACCATGCAGGAAACTAAATATGGTCCTGTTACAATTACTGAAGTAACTAATGGTGATGAAGGTTCAAAGACATCTATGTTTGACCTAATGGCTGTTATGCAGAAGAAAGTATATGTAAAAACAACAAAAAAAGAAATTGAACAGAAAATAGCTGAATCAAAATCAAAGCCTGTAATTAAATATATTGAAGAAACTAAAGAAGTGGCAGGTTACAAAGCTAAAAAAGCAATCTTTTCTTTTAAAGAAGAAGATGCTGAAGATTCAACTCATGTAACAATATGGTATAGCGAAGAATTAGGTGGAGAAGATTTAAATTATGGTGGTGAATTTTCAGGATTAAAAGGTTTCCCTTTAGAATATGAAATGCCAACATCTAAAATTACTATTAAAGCTTCTGCTAAAACTATTGTTAAAGGCAAAGTAAAAGAGACAGAGTTTTTAATTCCAACTGATTATAATCAAATTACCCAGGAAGAATTACAAGGTATGATGGGTGGCGGTGGTGGTGATGAATAATATCATCATTTAAAATATATTAAAATCCCCTCCTTAAAAGGGGATTTTTTATTTATTTTAGTTCGTATTCATTGTTTTTAATTAATTTTGCATAAAAAATAAGCAAATTTGATAAATGGCAGAAAGTAAAAAGCAAACCAAAAAGAATACCTTCAAAAGCGAACTTGAGCCTGAGAAAAAAGGAAGTAAGAAAAAAACAAGTCTCTTTAAAGATACAAACATGTTCTTTAAAAATGATAAGACTCATGGAGTTTTAGGTGTGTTCTTATTGTTGTTTTCATTGTATTTGGCCTTTTCTTTTATTTCTTTCTTTTTTACCTGGTGGATGGATTATGATAAGATATCCGGCGCTTCATTTCGTACAATATTATTCGACAACAACCTTGAAATACATAACTGGACCGGCAGATTTGGTGCTGCCCTCTCTAATTTATTCATTAGAGATTGGTTTGGGATTGCATCTTTTACGTTTATTTTCCTTTCTTTTAACTTTGGTTTAAGGCTATTTAAGATAGTTTTGGTTCCGGTATCTTTATCATTAAAGTATAGTATTTTTATCTTAATATTTGTTTCGATAAGTTTAGGATACATTATTAAAGATGATAAACTTTCGATATTAGATGGTGTATTTGGCTTTGAATCTAGTCAGTTTCTTGAAGGATTATTAGGTAGGGTAGGAGCAGGCATCTTGTTGTTGTTTTGTTTGTGCAGTTTCTTTATCATAGCTTTTAATATGACCTTAGATTTTTATAAAAAGAAACAAAAAGAGATAGTTGAAGAAGTAGAAGTTGAGAATAATTTACCGAAAGGTAATGAATTTAAAGAAGAAATAATAGAACTTGAAGATGAGGAAGAGGAAGACGAAGAGGGGAGTACTGACTTTGAATTAATAATTAGAGATCCTAAGGCTACTAAAACTAAAAATGTTCCTGAAGAAGTTCCTTTTTCTGTGGAGATTCCTGTTGTAAATAAGATTGAGGTTATAAATATTCAGGAAGAAGATGTTGAGAACGAAGTTGTGATGGAGCATAAAACCATTGATACTGACTTTGATCCACGATTAGACCTTAGTACTTATAAATTCCCTAGTATAGATTTATTAAAAGATTACAATGAGAGTCCTTCATTGGTTCAAAATGAAGAGTTGATTGCCAATAAGAATAAGATTATTGAAACCTTACGTAATTATTCTATTGAGATTACGCAGATAAAGGCTACTATTGGGCCTACCGTTACATTATATGAGATAGTTCCTGCTCCCGGAGTAAGAATTTCTAAAATAAAGAACCTTGAAGATGATATAGCTTTAAGTCTTGCTGCTTTGGGTATTAGAATTATTGCACCTATCCCCGGCAAGGGCACTATTGGTATTGAAGTTCCTAATCAAAACCCTCAGATAGTGGCAATGAAAACGATGCTTTCGTGTGATAAGTTTACTAATTCTAAATTTGATCTTCCGATAGCTATTGGCAAAACCATTGCTAACGAGCCTTTCATTGCTGATCTTACCAAGATGCCTCATCTTTTGATGGCTGGAGCTACGGGTCAGGGGAAATCTGTTGGTTTAAATGCAATTATAGCTTCTTTATTATATAAGAAACATCCTGCTGAGATTAAGTTTGTGATGGTTGACCCAAAGAAAGTTGAATTAACTTTGTTTACAAAGATAGAGCGTCATTTCTTAGCTAAATTGCCTGATTCGGAAGATGCTATCATAACTGATACTCGTAAAGTTGTACGTACTCTTAACTCACTGACTATAGAGATGGATCAAAGATATGATCTGTTGAAAGATGCTCAGGTTAAGAATATTAAAGAATACAATGCTAAGTTTATCTCACGCAGATTGAATCCAAATGAAGGTCATCGCTATTTGCCTTATGTTGTATTGGTTGTGGATGAGTTTGCAGATTTGATCATGACTGCCGGTAAGGAGATTGAAACTCCTATTGCCCGTTTGGCTCAGTTGGCCAGAGCTATAGGTATTCATTTGATTATTGCTACTCAACGTCCGTCGGTTAACATTATTACAGGTACTATCAAGGCTAATTTCCCTGCTCGTATCGCTTTTAGGGTTATCTCAAAGATAGATTCAAGAACTATTTTGGATACCGGAGGTGCTGATCAGCTTATAGGTAGGGGTGATATGTTGCTGTCTACAGGTAGTGATCTTATTCGTTTGCAATGTGCTTTTATCGATACACCCGAAATTGATAGTGTGGCTGAGTTTATAGGCTCTCAAAGAGGCTATGCCAGTGCATTTAACCTTCCTGAATATCTTGATGAAGATAGTGAGCCTAACAAGGATTTTGATCCTTCACAAAAGGATGAGTTGTTTGAAGATGCTGCCCGTATAATTGTTGCACATCAGCATGGATCAACGTCTTTGCTTCAGCGAAAGCTTAAACTTGGATATAACAGGGCAGGACGTATAATTGATCAGTTGGAGGCTGCAGGCATTGTTGGGCCTTTTGAAGGTAGCAAGGCACGCGAGGTGAAATATAAAGATGAAATTGCTTTGGAACAGTATTTGAGGGATTATAATCAAAATCATAAATAACATAACACAATGAAGAAAATACTTCTTATCCTATTACTAACATTTATAGTATATCCATTTACAAAGTCTTACGCTCAGGTTGTAGATAAAAAAGCTATTGCAATAGTTGATCAGCTTGCAGCTAAAATGAAATCGTATCCTACTCTAAAGATTGACTTTACCTATACTTTGGAGAACAAACAGAAGAAGATTAATCAAAGTAAGAAAGGTACTATTATTATTAAAAGTGATAAATATTCGCTAAATGTAGCAGGACAAAAGATTATATCGGATGGTAAAACTACCTGGACTTATATTCCTGATGCTAACGAAGTGCAGATTAATTCAGTTAATCCTAATGAAGATGAAGGTATTAATTTAACTAAGCTACTTGCTACCTATAGTAAGAACTTTCGCCCAAAGCTTATCAAAGAGGAAAGAGTAAGTAATGTAAATACGCAGGTTGTTGATTTAGTTCCTTTAAAAACAAAAGCTTACTATAAGGTACGTTTGATTATCGATAAAGATAAAACTCAGATAATAAGTACACAGATATTTAATAAGAATGAAAGTACTTTTAAATATAAAGTAGATAAGTTTCAATCAAATCCTAAGGTTGTAGATAGTGATTTTACTTTTAAGAAAACAGATTATCCCGCCAATGTCGAGATTAACGATATGAGGTAATCTAAAAGAGACCGCTTAGAATCTTAGCGGTCTCTTTTTGATTATAAACACTTTGTAATTAAATCTTAAAATATTATACTAAATTTAGATAAAATTATCGCAGTCACGAAGCAAACTGTCGCAGTCACGAAGCAAACTGTCGCAGTCACGAAGCAAACTGTCGTAGTCACGAAGCAAACTGTCGCAGTCACGAAGCAAACTGTCGTAGTCACGAAGCAA
>JBAXLO010000002.1:0-57321 GCA_037134755.1 Bacteroidota bacterium
TTTATATCTTAAAACTAAGTTCAGATAAAGAAACAATGGTTAGGAAGTTTGTAAAAGAATAACGTCTCGACCCCCTTCGACTTCGCTCCTTTACCACTCCGCTCAGCAACCGTAAGCTTCGGTCAACAAGCCGAGTCGAAATGCCGAAATGCAAAGAGCGGCTGCCTAAGATAGGACAGCCGCTCTTATAACATTAAGTGTAACTATTCACCCCCTATTTATGATGTTTAATCTATTGAATATTTGTTTATTGTCAAAATAAGAAAAATAAATGTAAAAAAGTTTTAGCACTTATAATATACACATAATTAATTTCATGCAAAATTCACAAAATTTTCAACCCGAAATAAACTTAGAAATTAATTTCTCAAAAGACTAACAACAAATTATTTAAATGGGATGAATAGTTACCATTAAGTACACAGGCAATCTTCTTAGTAATAAAGTCCTTTGCTGAGATAGTTTTTTACATAATCATTGATGCCTTCTTCTAAAGTATGAAAAGGCTTGGTGTAGCCCGAATTGATTAATTTATGCATGTTAGCCTCAGTGAAGTATTGATACTTGTCGCGGATGTCTAAAGGAGTATCAATAAACTCAATATTCACGGGCTTATCCATAGCGTTGAAAGTGGAAGTAGCCAAATCAACGAACGAACGAGCTTTGCCGGTACCCAGATTATACAAACCGGATTCGGGACGGGTATTCATCAAATACATTATCACTTCAACTAAATCTTTTACATACACAAAGTCGCGCAACTGCTTGCCGTCTTCAAAATCCGGACGATGTGAACGGAACAATTTAACAGAGCCTTTCTCATTAACCTGTCGGTGCGTATGAAATATAACCGAAGCCATGCGCGCCTTATGATATTCGTTAGGTCCGTAAACATTAAAGAACTTCAGCCCGGCCCAGAACAAAGGTTTCTCAGCTTGTTGCAAAGCCCATTTATCAAAGTTATTCTTAGATTCACCGTAAGGATTCAATGGCTTAAGCTTATCAACAATAGCATGATCATCAACATAACCAAACTCACCCATACCGTAAGTAGCCGCCGACGAAGCATAGATCAAAGGTATGTTGTAAGCCACACAATCTTTCCATAGTTGTTTGGTGTAATTAAGATTAAGTTCGTCAAATATTGTTACGTTAAACTCTGTAGTATCAGTACGTGCACCTATATGTATGATGAAATCTACATCATTATTATTCTTTTCCAGCCATTGAAATAGCTCTTTACGATCTACTTTTTCTTTATACTTTTTATTGATAAGATTCTTGTTTTTATTCTCATCAGAGAAATCGTCGGAGATAACAATGTCGTTAAATCCTTCCTTATTAAGCTTGCTAATCATGCAACTGCCAATAAATCCGGCAGCACCCGTTACTATAATCATGTTGGTATAATTTGTTTACAAAAATAGTTCTTTTTGTGGAAATGTATCTATTAACCCTTTTGCGAAAGCTAAATTAAAAAGAGTTTCTACAGCTTTCTTACCTTTATCACCCAGCTCAATAGAATATTTATTAACGTAAAGATTAATATGTTTCATCATCACCTCCTCTTCCATTTCCTGAGCATTACATCTGATAAAACCCATAGGAGATTCAGGATTGGCGAAAGCATATTCAACACTTTTCTTAAGAATCCTGTTGACGCTGTTAATAATTTCTTTATCTAAATTCCTTTTAATAACGATACCACCCAAAGGGATAGGCTGCTGCGTGAGTTCAAACCAACGTTTGCCAAGATCAGCAATAAGTTTTAGACCTCTTTTATGATATGTAAAACGATTTTCGTGGATGATAACACCAGCATCTATCTCTTCATTCAAAAGTTTAGTTTCAATATCCGAAAAGAGAACTTCTTTCTTATTCTTAATCTCAGGATAGGCTATAGATAACAAGAGATTAGCAGTAGTATACTTGCCAGGGATAGCCACACAAATATCATTTAGGTTTTGATTAGATAAATCCTTTTTACTAATAAATAAAGGTCCGACATCATCGCCCAAAGCACTCCCCGAATTTAAGAGAATATACTCATTTATAAGATGGAGATAAGCATGATAACTTACTTTGCAAACATCAGGAATGCCATTAAAGGCCTTAGTATTTAACTCCTCCACATCTGCCATAAAGTAATCGAACTCCAAGCCTTCGGTATCTATTTTATGATGCACCATTGCATCAAAAATAAAGGTATCGTTAGGGCAGGGAGAGAAACCGAGTGTTATTTTATTCATTTAATATGTTCAATAATGTATTATTAAGATTCGTTAGTGCCAAAGGAATATTCCAAGAGGCTTTGTTCCGCTTTTCTACATAGTTAGAAACTGAACGGATTTGAATATGTTTCAGATTTTCTATCAGACAGGCATACATAAAGGCAGCACCCTCCATACTTTCAGTAATAGGGAAATACAAACTCTTAATCTTATTTATATTTTCCTCATTGCCATGAATCGTATTGACAGTTATGCCTTTTACTTTCTTAAGTTCGTTAATATAAGCGCTGTTAATAGCTGATTCATTAATTAATTCCATGTTATGAAAAGGGAAAGAGTCGTTCTCTAATAACTTTAAATCAATTAATGAAAGGAAATACTCGCCATCTTCAGCACCTAACTCCGGGAAACAATCGGTAGTTATATTCAAAACTTCCCCTAAAGGGATATTCTTGTCAAAACAACCGGCTATACCGGCATTAATAGCCAAATCATAGTTATAAGCCTGCAAAACTTTCCCCATGCAATAAGCAGTCGACACCATTCCAACGCCCGTAATCAATACATCTATATTAAAATCCCTGAAAGTATAGGACGAAAGAGTAGCATTCTTTTTCTCACTAAAAGTAAAGTTGCTTAGCAAAGATTCTATTTCAATGGAAGTTGCTGATACAATTAATATGTTCATTTGGTTCTTAATTTATTTACAAAAGTAAACAATTTTTATTGGAATTAGGATTAGAAAATTGAAGTATTAAATATGTAGTGCTATTATAATATTGTATAAACCAAAAATCCCTCTATCAAGGATAGAAGGATTTTTGCTTTTTATTAGTTAAAACAATAAATAATTCAACAATAGAATTATTGTTCGCAAACTACTACACCTAGATCGGTAATAGTAACTCGTTTGTGAGTTGTTCCATTATTTAAAAACACATTATATTCAATTGAATTGTTGGCTAAACTAAGCTTTAAAGCAACAAATCTTGGAACATAAGTTGTGTAATTTGCAGTAATCGTATCTTTAACTGCAACCGGTAAGTTAGCATACATTAATCTGGAGCTACTCATAAGATAAGTTCCTGTTGCATCAAAATACAATTTAATGTGTGGAGTACCACTTTGGTTTATCACAACTTCGGTAACAGAACCGTATTGACAAGTTGAATCTTTTTCAGCATGTTTAATTGTATAACCGGGATAATTTGTAGTAACATATCCGGTAATACTTGTGGATAGTGAATCAATAGGAATACCATTATTAACGTCATCGGCATCACCATCATTGTGTCCATCGCCATGATGTCCGTGGTGTCCATGATGTCCTGGGTGATGATAATTAGCTCCGTCGCCTAAGCAACTGCCAGCGTTGTCGAAAGCAATTTCTTCTTCAGTATTTAAAGTTAAAATATAATTTGCATCACTATGAGTTAAAGATACAGCTTTATAGATAGATGCGTCAGGATAATTATTACTAACATAGTTAGTAACAGTGGAAGGAAGACTACTAATACTAATAGTTTGCTCCGTTGAGCTGTTGGTGTCCTTCTTACATGAAGCGAACCCGATTGCAATGATAAACATTGCTAAGATTACTTTTTTCATTTTTAATTATTATTAAATTAGTTTGCAATATTAATACATAATTTGCCTTTAGCTATTACAGAATTTTAAAATTAAGTAATGAAATTATGTTGTTAAAATTAATAAATACAAGAAATAAATAACGTGTTGTTCTTTCTTTATTGTGTTAAGAGAAGTTAATTATGAGCTTATTAACAAATAAATAACAAAACGTTGCCAAAACTATGCATCGCAAAAATTGCAAAAAGGCGGTCTAGGCCTAGACAGTCATTGTCTAGCTCTAGGAGGTCATCTTCTAGCTCTAGGAAGTCATTGTCTAGACGTAAGAAGTCATTGTCTAGGCTTATGAACTCATTTTCTAGGCTTATGAACTCATTTTCTAGGCTTATAAAGTCATTGTCTAGATCTAGGAAGTCACGGTCTAGGTCTAGGAAGTCATTGTCTAGGCTTATGAAGTCATTGTCTAGCTCTAGGAAGCCATTGTCTAGCTCTAGAAAGCCTTTGCCTAGCTCTAAACCGTATAATCAGAGTTTTTTAGGATTCTTAAAGAAGTTTTTATGTTTAGATATTATAGTAAAAACAGCATGGAATTCTCTCCATTATTCTTAATTTTGATGTAATCTTCGTTTGTATTGAAGAAAAGTTTACTTTTACAGAAGAAATAAATTAAATTGGATTCATTGGGTTGCTAATTATTAAGATTAAAATATAGTTTGCAAAAAGTAAATTATTACAATCCTATTTCTTTGCAATATTCTTATAGTGATGATAACGTTCTATCACCTCATTCACAAAACGATAGGTCTCTATTCCTCTGGCATAGCCGTTTTCAATCAATGGATCCTCATAATATTTACGTTTCGACATATTCCTCATAAAGAAATCAACATTATTAGTCCATACATTAGGATCTTTTTTATACTTCTTAGCAAGTATTCGGGCATCCATCACATGCTCGTAACCCACGTTATAGCAAGCAAGAATAAACTTAGTGCGTTCTTCAGGATTATTTATTTCTTTAGGTAAGATATGATCAACATATATCTTCAATAAAGCCCCACCCCTAATCTGTTCGGCAGGCGTAGATCCCTTATTAACACCAAACTTCTTAGCAGTGGCAGGCATCATTTGCATCATACCAAAAGCCCCAGACCAGCCGGTAAGCTTAGGATCAAAATGCGACTCCTGATAGATAAGAGAAGCAAGTAACTGCCAGTCCCAGTTGCACATCTTAGCATATTTCTTAATCTCTTTATCATATTTTGAGAGCTTCCCTCTTTTATTAGTGTAAAATTCATTGTGAACAATATTAACCGACCGTGGATTGCGATAATAAGTATCAAATATACGACGATAATCTTTTGTTTCCTTAAACTCTATCAACCATTTATTAAGTTCATTAAGCAAACTGTTGGAGTTCTTCCTGACAGCCCACGCCAGGTTCTGCTGAAAACTAATTGGTGTATTTACATCTATATTATTATAATACTTCTTATTGACCAATGCCGTAATTTCATCAGAAATACTATAGTTAATTGTGCCATCAGCTACCATTTCAATCATTTGTTCCTCTTCGCAAGTATCACTAATAATGATATGTATGCTGTCGCCAATTTCATTTTCAAGGTTAAGCATACGATAAATGTGAGAACTCCCCTTTTGCACATACACATTTTTGCCGGCAAGGTCAAGAAGATTACGAATAAACGGGGCTTTATGTAAAGTATCCCCATCGCTATCTTCAGTACGCTGTACCAAAACCTGCTTGGTTTGTAATATAGGATTACTGAAGTCAACAATTTTCTTACGCTCATTAGTTATCGTAAAGTTATGAGCAATCAAATCGCATTTGCCACTTGTAAGTTGCGAAATATTAGTAGAAAGGTCATTACTTATAATTAATTCCAGTTTAACACCTAAATGTTTTGTAAAAGCTTCGAGCAATTCCAACTGAAAGCCCATTGGAGTTCCTTTATAAATAAAGTAGTCGGTAGAATTATAATTGGTAGTAGCCACAAGTTTGCCTTGTCGTTTAATGTTCTCTAACAGATAATCTTTAACTACAACGGTTGAGCTTTTTTGCTTACACCCAATCACTAAAACTATTAAAATAAAAGTAGTGAAAATAGTTATTTTTCTAATTACTTTGTATACCATTCTTAATTTATGAATTGAATGATACGAATATACGCAGATAAGGTTACAAATAGAAAACAACTGGAGTATCTTTGAGCTTTTAAATCAAAAAAATAATCCTTTATCGGGAAATATTTACTAAGCAATCTTTTTTTTAATACTTCTATACGTAATAAATAAAGACAATTTAAATGAATTAAAAATAATAATTAAAACATTTATCAACATTCTTCAAGTTTCTAAACTATTTTTTATTACTTTTGTTACCTATTTATAAATACTCAAACTAATATGGTTGATAAAGTTGATTTATTCGTTCCATGCTTTGTAGATCAGGTATATCCTGAGACTGCTATGAATATGGTTAAGATTTTAGAGAAGTTAGGTGTAGAGGTTAATTTTAATCCTAACCAAACTTGTTGTGGGCAGATGGCATTCAACAGCGGTTTTTGGGATGAAGCAAGATCGATGGGAGAAAAGTTTCTGAAAGATTTCCCTAATCAAAACAGGTATATAGTGGGAAACTCTGCATCTTGTATTGGTTTTGTAAAGAATTTTTATGGAAAATTGTTTCATAATACAGCCCATCATTTAGAATATAAACATCTTCAAAAGAACATCTTTGAGTTTACTGATTTTCTTGTGAATGTTCTTAAGGTTACTGATGTGGGAGCTACTTTTAATCATAAAGTTACCTACCATGATTCATGTGCTGCATTAAGAGAATATGGTTTGAAAGATGAACCACGCACGCTTTTGAAAAATGTTAAAGGTTTGGAGCTTATCGAAATGGCAGAAACAGATGTTTGTTGTGGTTTTGGTGGTACTTTTGCAATAAAATTCGAGCCTATTTCTATAGCAATGGGTCAGCAAAAGCTTGAAAGAGCAATGGCAACCGGTGCTGAATATATAGTTTCTACAGATCAATCATGCCTTATGCATCAAAGTGGTATTGCCGATAAGCAAAACCTGCCAATAAAAACGATGCATGTAATTGATGTGCTTGCTCAAGGTTGGTAAACTAAAAAATTACGAATTACGAATTACGAATTACGAAATCTTTCTGACAAAGCTCATGTTTTGTATTACTCCCTTTCCTTTGGAAAGGGTTGGGGTAAGGTCTTTTTATTCCTATTAATCCTCTTTTCTTTTCAGGGAAAATCACAATATTATGATGCCGGACAGGATCCGGCAAGTGTTAGGTGGAAACAAATAAACACTGAGCATTATCAACTAATATTTCCTTCGGAGTTTGATGATAACGCTATTCATTTGGCTAACTATCTCGAAAAGGTTTACGATTATAATACCCATACTTTAAAAGTTAAACCTAAGAAACTCTCTATTGTTCTTCACAATCGTACTGTTTTTTCAAATGCATTTGTTACCTGGGCTCCCAAACGCTCGGAGTATTATACGTGTCCGCCTCAGGATATGTATGCACAACCATGGCTAGATCAGTTGGCAACACATGAATACCGACATTATGTTCAGGTTAGTAAATTACTTCATGGCTTTACTTGGGTCTTAAACCTCCCTTTCGGACAAACCGGTCCCGGTGCTGTGGCTGGTGTGTATCTTCCTCGTTGGTTTCTTGAGGGAGATGCTGTTGCAACCGAAACATTATTAAGTCATGCGGGTCGTGGCAGAGTTCCTTTCTTTGACATTGATCTCAGAGCACAATTAAATTCTTCAGGTATTTATAACTATAACAAAGCTCTGTATGGTTCTTATAAAGATCACGTTCCTGATCCTTATACTTTAGGTTATAATCTTGTGGCAGTTTCACGGCTTAAGTATGGTGCTAAACTTTGGGATGGAACGCTTAATTATATTGCTAGAAACTCTTATTTAGGTGTTCCTTTTTCTTTAGGAATACACAAAGAAACAGGCCTTTCAAAGAATGCTCTTTATAAAGAAACCTTACATACTCTTGATTCATTATGGAAAGATAAGTTTAAGAATAATGATGTAGTCGCAGCAAAACAAATCAATAAAAGAACTTCAAACGAATATACTAATTATAGATTTCCTAATTATGTAAACGATTCAGAGTTTATCGCTTTACGCAATGGTATTGATGATATTCCGGCCTTTGTTTTTATTAATAAGAAGGGAGAGGTGTTAAAAGCATTCTCACAAGGTGATGATTTTATGCAAAGTCTTTCTTATGGTAATGGGATGATAGCTTGGGCCGAAACTTATAACGATCCAAGATGGGATCATAGGAGTTATGCAGTTATTAAAACTCTTGATCTACAAACAAAGAAAGTTCATACACTTACCAAACATACAAGATATTTCGCCCCGGCTATCTCAAATGATGGCAAACGTATTGCAACAGTCGAGGTAAGCGAAGTAAATAAATATGCTCTTGTTATTTTAGATGCGCTGTCGGGAAAGATTCTAAATAAGATTCCTTCAATTGATGATGCCTTTCTAGCTACGCCTTCATGGAGTCGAGATGATCATTCAATTGTTATGATTGCGGTTAATAAAAAAGGCAAAACATTAGCTGAATATAATGATAAAACGAATACTATCCATTTTCTGTTGCCCTTTGATTACACCGAAATAAGCGAACCATGTTATTATAAGAATTACATTATATATAATGGCGCTTATACCGGTATTGATAATATCTTTGCGCTTAATCTAATTACAAATAAGATATATAGAGTTACTTCCACACAGTTTGGTGCCGCTGATCCTTGTGTTTCAATTAATGATAAACAACTAGCTTTTGCCAATTATACTACCAAAGGTTATGATGTTAATGTGATGGATATTGATACTTCACAATGGAAATTACTTAAGGATTGTAAAGACCTTTCGCTCCATCTTCCCGAGAAGTTATTAGGGCAGGAGAAAGGAGTTATTTCTTTACAAGATTCTGCTATTAAGCAATACGAAATCAAAAACTATAGTAAGCTTACACATTTATTTAATCTGCATAGTTGGGCTCCACTTTCCATTGATGCCAACAATCAATCAGCAGCACAAGGAGTATCATTTATGTCGCAGAACTTATTAAGTACGATGTTTGTAACAGCAGGTTGGGAGTATGTTCCCACCGAGAATACCGGAAAGTATTATCTAAACTTTACTTATAAAGGTTGGTATCCTATTATTGATTTAAAAACAGACTTTCGTCAATTAGAAAGCAATTATAGAGAAGATTATTATAGCTCTATATATCCGCATAAGTACTTATATTCAAAATACTTTCCTTTTACTTATGATCAAACTAAATTTGATCTGGACATTAGAATTCCTCAAAATTACAATCAATGTAAATACTTTTATGGCTATCAACCGGAAGTACATTCAGTACTGACAAATATATCCAATTCAACATATTCATCCGATAATTTTAAAAATGGTAATATAAATTACCTTAATTATCGTTTGTATCTGTATAGGTTATTAAGGACAAGCGATAGAGATTTATACCCTGCCTGGGGACAGACTTTAGATTTCAACTATGTTCATTCTCCTTTGGGGCTTGTTAATTATGGTGATATTAAGTCAGCTGAGACTTATCTTTACATCCCTTCAATTATAAAACATCAGGGATTTATTCTTTATGGAGCTTATCAACAGAGGAAAACATTTAATTATTATAATTATTTTAATGATATTATTAATTATCCTCTAGGTTATTTAGTAGTCCCCAGTGATAAGTATACTTCTGTTTCTGTTAATTATTATTTCCCTTTGATATGCCCTGATCTCAGTATAAGTTCGTTGATTTATCTAAAGCGCATTGATATGAAAATGTTTTATAATTATGCTGATGCAAGCTTTAATGATAAGAAATATATTATGAAATCTATTGGAGCCGAGATTAATTCCGATATTCATATCCTTAGATTCCTTGCGCCTATTAATCTGGGCTATCGTTTTATCTATCACCCCGATCAAAAGCAGCTAAGCCATGAAATTATGTTTAATATTGATTTCAATAGCTTATCGCCTTTTCGTTACCGCAATGTGTTAAAACTGCAACGATAATAATACATATCCTATTTGTTGTAATTTATTGATTCCTGCCCAAACTATTTTAAGATAAGATATTTCATCTCATTTTCAGAGCCAAAAGGTGCTGACTATCGAGTCAATGCCTTTGACTGTCGAGTTGATGCCTCTGACTGTCGAGTCAACGCCTCCGACTGTCGAGTCAATGCCTCTGACTGCCCAGTCAACGCCTCCGACTGCCGAGTCAATGCCTCTGACTGTCGAGTTGATGCCTCTGACTGTCGAGTCAACGCCTCTGACTGCAGAGTCAACGCCTCTGACTGGACAAACGAAGGAAGTATGTGCTGAACGTAATAAGAAATACTAGAAAAGAAAGTGTTATATGTTTTTAATGTTTTCCAACTTTAAGTACTTTAAGTATTTTAGGCACTTTAAGTACTTGTCTTAAGATATCCTTTCCCAACTGCCTTTAATTTTAGACATTGTTTTAAGTTGGTTAACTAAACGTTGATTAGTGCTTTTTTCAAGTTGGGGATCATCTTTAAGAACATCTATAGCAGTATCTCTGGCTAATTTTATTAATTTTTCATCTTTAACGATGTTGGCAAGTTTAAGATCAACCAAGCCACTTTGCTGTGTGCCTTCCATATCACCCGGGCCTCTTAGTTTAAGGTCAACTTCAGCTATTTCGAAGCCATCAGAAGTTCTTACCATAGTTTCTATCCTCTTTTTGCCATCAGAAGTAAGTTTGTGAGTTGTTATCAATATGCAAAACGATTGATCTGCACCTCTGCCCACTCTTCCTCTTAGCTGGTGAAGTTGCGACAAACCAAATCTTTCGGCATTTTCGATAACCATTACAGACGCATTGGGTACATCTACACCCACTTCAATAACAGTTGTTGAAACCATTATCTGAGTTTCTTTATTGATGAACCTTTGCATCTCAAAATCTTTGTCGGCAGCTTTCATTTGTCCATGAACTATACTAACTGCATACTCCGGCAAAGGAAACTCACGGGTAATACTATCATAACCATCCATCAAATCTTTGAGATCAAGCGTTTCTGATTCATTAATTAATGGATAAACTACATAAATCTGTCTGCCTGCTTTGACTTGCTGTTTTATAAAATTAAAGATCTTCAACCTATCGTTATCATAATAATGATAGGTTTTAACAGTCTTTCTGCCCGGAGGCAATTCATCAATAACAGAATAATCCAAATCCCCGTAAAGGGTCATAGCTAAAGTGCGAGGAATAGGAGTGGCCGTCATTACCAAAATATGAGGAGGTATATCATTCTTTTCCCAAAGCTTGGCACGTTGAGCAACCCCAAATCTATGCTGCTCGTCGATGATAACCATGCCTAGGTTTTTAAAAATAACAGTATCCTCAATTAAAGCATGCGTACCTATTAATATATGTATAGTGCCGGCTTGAAGACCTTCATCAATAAGCCTTCTTTTTTTAGTTTTAGATGAGCCGGTCAATAACTCAACATTAATATCTAAACCTGAAAGCATTTTAGTAATGGTTTCGAAATGTTGATTAGCCAATATCTCGGTGGGAGCCATCATGCAAGCCTGATAATTATTATCGAGAGCAATCAACATAATCATTAAAGCTACCAAAGTTTTACCACTCCCAACATCCCCTTGCAATAGGCGGTTCATTTGTTTGCCAGAGCCTATATCCAGTCTAATTTCTTTGATAACTTTCTTTTGTGCATTAGTAAGCTCAAACGGAAGTTTTTCTTTATAAAAAGTATTAAAATGAGCTCCAATAACAGTAAACCTATGCCCTTCAGATTTATTAAGTCTGATTTGTTTTATCATTAATAATTTTAATTGTAGATAAAACAGCTCTTCAAACTTAATCCTTAATATTGCCTTTTGCAGGATATCAGGATCGGCAGGGAAATGGATGTTAAGGATGGCTTCTTCTCTGGAAATAAGTTTATATCTGTTAATAATTTCATCAGAAAGTGTCTCGAAGATACTGCCCTTTGCGGAAGCGATAAGATTTTTAGTAATATTACTTATACCTTTTGAATTAAAACCTAATGACTTTAATTTTTCGGATGAACTATAGAAAGGATACAAGCCAATGGTAATTGTTGCAGTGCTTTCGCTTAAAGTTTCGATATCAGGATGGGTAATATTATAATTACCATTAAAAAACGAAGGTTTGCCAAACACAACATACTCTTCGCCACGTTTTAATTTATCTTTAAGCCACTTTATCCCTTGAAACCACACTAAATCTATTGTTCCTGTGTCATCTTTTAATGTAACAACCATTCGAGTTGCTCGCATCTGACCAATAGTTTCAATAGAAATAATCTTGCCTTTTATCTGAACATAAACAAGATCGGAATTTATATCTTGAATGTTATGAAACTTACTTTTGTCAATATATCTAAAAGGATAATAAGTAAGCAGATCGGCAAAAGTATGTATGTTGAGTTCTTTTTTCAACAACTCCGCACGCTTAGGACCAACCCCTTTTAGATATTCTATTGCCTGATCAGCTAGACTATAAGTTTGCATTTACAATTCTTAAATATTATTTATAAAAACAAAACAAAAGTAATCATTTTTAGAAGAAGACAGATAATTACCTTCTCTTTTTACCACAAAATAATAAAAATTAAAAATGCTCGGAAGCATTAATAACTAAAAATTAGTATGTTTATAGTATAATTGCGACTATTTTTATGTTTGTAAAAGATGCTTATGCTTCCGTAAAAGTTGTTTTTGCCACTGTAAAACATGTTTTTGCCTCCGTAATGAATGATTTTGTCTTCGTAATAAATGTTTGCGTGTTCGTAATAGAAGATTGGGCTTCCGTAAAAGATAATTATTCTTTCGTAAAAGTTGTTTTTGTGTTCGTAATAAAAGTTGATGAGTTCGTAATAAAAGTAGACGTATATGCGGGTATGAGAGCAGGGTTCGTAATGGGCGAATTTAGCTCCGTAATGAGTGATGGTGTCTTCGTAATAGTTTACTTGCCTTCGTAAAAGGTGAATCGGTCTTCGTAATTAACAAACGTGTCTTCGTAAAGTATAAACATCTCTTCGTAATACTGAATCTTGTCTTCGTAATACTGAAATTGCGGTCCGTTTTATTTAAGCACGTCCCCGTGAAGTATGATGCCCCGTAAGTAAAATAAAAAATAGTACTCATAAATACCAAAAGCGATACAATATTGTTTTATTATAGATAAAAATATTTTTTTTATAAAATGACAACATAAATTTATTTGTGATAACAATGCAAAAGGGTTTCTAATTATAGTGTTGAATGTGATTTTGTAAGGTTATAATTTTGCACTTAATAATGATGTAAGGAATAATAAATAAAAAAAATAATAAAAATAAATTTCTCAGGCAACCAAATTATGTTTACTTTTGTCATAGTAAAAGGAAAAGTTTTATTTTAGACATAAGACATTAATAATACAAGCAAATGAAAAGGACGATAGTATTTTTGATTACATTATTATTCATCATAAGAATATCAGGACAAGGTGTTGATTGCGGAACTGCAGCTCCTTTTTGTACCGGCACAACTATTAATTTCCCTGCTGTTACTGATGCTCCAGGCCCTGATCCACTTCCTGCTTATCCTGACTATGGATGCTTAACTAATATTAATCAGCCGGCATGGTATTATATGAAAATCGGGAATCCGGGTAATCTTGTTATACATATTTCAACATCGCCAGCTCATGATGTGGATTTTATTTGCTGGGGTCCTTTTGATACACTTACCGCTTGTAATAATTTATTAACAGGGAATTGTAGTGGAAACGTCTGTTCAGGTGGAACTTGTCCTGATAATGTTGGGGCATGCAATGTTCCTCCTGGTTTTTACCCTTCCGGGAATATCGTAGATTGTAGTGCAAGTGTTCAAACTGCTGAAGATTGTCATATTAATGGTGCAGTAACAGGGCAATATTATATATTGTTAATTACAAACTATGAAAACATTGCTTGTAATATTATTTTTGCTCAATCAAATGTTGGTCAACCGGGTGCAGGAACAACAGACTGCGGTATTTTACCTATACCTGTTAGTTATAATGGGCCATTATGTGTTGGTGATACTTTGAAATTATTTGCTGATACTATACCTAATGCTACTTATTATTGGTCGGGACCTGGTCCTTTTACATCTAATGTACAAAACCCAGTTATTTTAAATGCAACTGCTGTGAATGCCGGATATTACAAATGTCATATTGTGGTAATTGCTCAGGCAAGTCCTGAAGATTCAGTTTTAGTAGTTGTAAATCCAAAACCAAATGTTACAGCAACATCACTTACAATTTGTAATGGAGATACTGCTGCTGTTACAGCAACAGGTGCCAGTATCTATTATTGGAATACGCCGTCAAATGACTCAATAAATCCTCTGGTAGTTATACCTAATGCGACTACTAATTATATTGTAACAGGGAAAAATACTTTTGGATGTAAAGACACAGCAAATGTTACAGTAACAGTTAATCCAGGCCCACCAATTACAGTAAATAGTCCTACTATATGTGTTGGAGATACTACTACATTAACAGCAAGTGGAGCTCTAACTTATATATGGAATAATGATCCATTACTTACAACTAATCCAATAAAATTTCATCCAACTGTAACTACAACGTATCCAGTGCAAGGTAAAGATGCAAATAATTGTAAAGGGACTGCTAATGCAATAGTCACTGTAAATCAACCACCAGCTGTTCAGATTTCAAACGATACAACTATTTGTTCAGGTACTGACATTGTTTTAACAGCATCAGGAGGTGTAAGCTATTCATGGACTTACCCTGGAGGACTTGGAGAAACAACACCATCAATTAGTGTGAACCCTTCTGTTCTTACAACTTATACTGTTGTTGTTACTGATGCTTTCGGTTGTAAAAATGATACAACAGTAACAGTTAAAACAACTCCTTCTCCTGTTCCTTATATAAACCTTTCTTCTGATACTATATGTGCAGGAACACTTACCGAAATAAGTGCAACCGGAGGAACTACCTATTATTGGAGTCCCGGTGGAGAAACATCGTCGACTATTTCAGTAGAACCTAATGCTAACACTATTTATAGTGTAACGGTAAGTACTACAGTAAATAATATTTTGTGTTCAGCAACAACTAGTGTTGTTCAAAATGTGAGGAACTGTAATTCTATATTTATACCGAATTCTTTTTCACCAGTTGGTCATAACAAAATATTTAAACCCTCTGGAAATATATCTAATATAGCTGACTATCTTCTCCAAATATGGGATAGATGGGGGCAACTACTTTTTGAAACAACAAACCATGCAGAGGGCTGGGATGGAAAAATTAAAGGACAAATAGCACCAATTGGAGTTTATGTTTATCATATAAAAGTAAATGATAAGATTAATCCTGTATTCGAAAAAGTTGGAACTGTTACTTTACTTAGATAAATTAAATAGATACAATAGTATATCGTTATAAAACAAAAAAGAATAATTAACAATACAAACTTACTTAATATGAAAAGAACATTATTATTTATAATCACTTTCTTTATGATTATAAGATTATTCGGACAAGGAGTGGATTGTGGTTCTGCTGATCCATTTTGCACAGGAACAACTTATGATTTTCCTGCAAGTACAGGAGTTACATCTCCTACTTATGGTACTTATCCTAATTATGGATGTTTGTGCACAATGCCTAATCCTGCCTACTATTATATGCAAATTGGGACTTCAGGTAATCTCGTTATTCATATTTCAACAACTCCTGCTCATGATGTTGATTTTATTTGTTGGGGTCCATTTACATCTCCAACGGCAGGTTGTGTAGGCGGTTTAACCGGTAATTGTACCACTTGTTATAGTGGATGCCCCAATAATACAACTGATCCGACTTTTTATCCTTCAGGTAATATTGTTGATTGTAGTTATAGTGCTAATTCGACTGAAGATTGCTATATCAATAATGCTATAACAGGGCAATTTTATTTACTTTTAATAACTAATTATTCAGATCAGGTTTGTAATATAAATTTTGCACAATCAAATTCCGGCACCCCCGGTGCAGCAACAACTAACTGTGGTATTTTGCCAACACCTGTTAGTAATAACGGTCCATTATGTGAAGGTGATACCTTAAAGTTATTTGCTCAGGCAGTAGATGGGGCAAGTTTTAGCTGGTCTGGTCCTAATGGATGGTCGTCTTATGATCAAAATCCAGTTATCCCGAATGCTACAGCTGCAATGGCTGCGGGTACTTATACTTGTATAGTTCTTATTGGTACACAATATAGCCCTGAAGATTCTACAGTTGTAACTATTAATCCAAATCCTGTTGTAACAGCCATGTCTGATACAATTTGTACTGGAGGGACAGCGACATTGACAGCTTCGGGTGCTAGTACTTATGTTTGGACTCCATCCAATTCAACTGCTAACCCTTATATACTTAGTCCAACTGTAACTACAAATTATAGCGTTATAGGAACAAGTGCTTTTGGTTGTAAAGATACTGCTTATGCTTCAGTTATAGTTAATCCCGGCCCAACAATTACTGTTAATAATGCTACAATATGTGAGGGTGGAATTGCGACATTAACTGCAAGCGGAGCTGCAACTTATTTATGGAGTAATTCACAAATAATTAATCCTATTAATGTTAGTCCTGTTATTACAACAACATATACTGTTACAGGTACAGATGTTAATAATTGCATAGGTAATGCAACTTCAATAGTTACAGTAAATGCAAGGCCAAGCATAACACTAGATACTGTTGGGATTTGTCAGGGTAAAACAGCAGCGATGATTGCTCAAGGAGGATCTGCAAGTTGTACTTATACTTGGAGTAACGGTGGCTCAGGTAATCCTTTAATGGTTTCACCTTCTGCAAGCATGATTATTGATGTTTATGTTACTGATGCAAATAACTGCAAAGATACTGCTTCAGCAATGATAACAGTTCATCCTATACCGGTAGCTGCTTTTACACCAGTTCCAACAACCACTACATTGGATAATCCTAATGTTGTATTTACCAATTTATCTACTAATTCAACTATTTGGCTTTGGAACTTTGGAGATGTTAATTCATCAAATAATACTTCAGGCTCTTTTTCACCTAATCATAGCTTTAGTGAGGTTGGTGAGTTTACAGTTACTTTAACTGTTGCATCTCCTTTTGGTTGCACTGATCAAATAACAGGTACTGTTGTTATTGAAAACCCCTATGCGTTTTATATACCTAATGCTTTTAAGCCGTCAAGTAATATTACTGACAATATGGTGTTTAAACCTAAAGGAATTGGCGTAGATCCAAGTACTTATAATATGATTATTTATGATAGATGGGGTAAAGAGATTTTTTCAACAACTGATATAAATGAAGGTTGGAATGGTAAATATCACAATACAGGTGATGTAGTGCCTTGTGGAGTTTATGTGTATTTTATTCGCTTTACTCAGTTATTTGGTTTTGATAAAGAATTCACCGGTAGTCTATTCGTTTTAGAATAGTTAGTTTATATATTAAAAAGAAAATTATACCGAGACATCAAAATGTTTGATTTAATCACAATAAAAAAAGTTATTTAAACAATTAAAATTATATGAAAACAATAAAAAGTATTTTAATCGCAGTTGCTTTTATTTCAGTTGCTTTATTTACAAATGAATTAAAAGCTCAAAACATCTATAAAACAAATGCTGATACAGTACGTCTGACTGTAGAGTTTTATCTATTAGCTAAAACAAATGGGAATATAACTTATTACACTTTAGATATAAGTGAACTTAAAACTGAATTTGAGAATTTGTATTTTAAAGATTTTACTAGTAAAGATACTAGGATAAGCTTTAAAACAATAGCTTATAATGAAGGACAAGAAGCCATATTTGAAGTAGATAATAAATATAGTAAACAAGATGTTTTATATTATTTTGCAACTGCTAAAAAGATGACTAAGACAGAAAATTATAGATTCTCAGATATCGAAAAACAAAGTTTTATAACAAAAGCTAAAGAGAATAAATAAAAAAGGATTAAAGAAAACACTATTTATAATTTTATCTCTAATTATAGTTAATAGCTTTTGAGATAAACATATTTAGTACAATAATATATTATTTCAAGGAAAGATGATTCTCCAAAAGGAATCATCTTTCTTTTTTTATTCTTGTTAGGTTGTTCACAAAAGCATTAATAGCAGTCACTTCAATATGTTTATATTAATTCTTTTTTAAATAATGAAAAAAACACACAACAAGTGTACTTGCTTTCAGATATAATTATTACTTTTGTACTCGAATTTGTAAACATTATATTTCAAATTTCTTCACATTAAATCAGAATATTAAATAATATAATCATGGACAAAAAGAAAAATTTTATCACATGTGACGGTAATCATGCAGCTTCGCACATTGCATATATGTTTAGCGAAGTGGCCGCCATTTACCCTATTACTCCATCTTCAAATATGGCAGAGAATGTTGATGAGTGGGCAGCTCACGGTAGAAAGAACATCTTCGGAGATGAAGTAAAAGTTGTTGAAATGCAATCAGAAGGTGGTGCTTCAGGTGCAGTTCACGGCTCATTACAAGCAGGTGCTTTGACATCTACTTACACTGCTTCTCAGGGTTTATTATTAATGATCCCTAATATGTATAAGATTGCAGGCGAATTACTACCTGGTGTATTCCATGTAAGTGCTCGTACTCTTGCAGCTCATGCATTATCAATCTTTGGTGATCATTCAGATGTTTACTCTACTCGTCAAACAGGGTTTGCTTTCTTGGCAACAGGTAGTGTACAAGAAATTATGGATCTTGCAGGTGTTGCTCATTTAGCAGCTATTAAATCAAGAGTTCCTTTCTGTCATTTCTTTGATGGCTTCAGAACATCTCACGAAATTCAGAAGATTGAAGTTTTAGAAGACAAGGATCTTGCTCCATTAATTGATTACAAAGCTTTACAAGAATTTAGAGATAGAGCTTTAAATCCTGAACATCCTGTTACAAGAGGTACTGCTCAAAATCCTGATATCTTTTTCCAGGCTAAAGAAGCTGTTAACACTTTCTATACTCCGGTTCCTGATATCGTTGAAGAATACATGCAGGAAATCACAAAATTAACAGGTAGAGAATACCATCCATTTACTTATTATGGTGCTAAAGATGCTGAAAACATCATCGTAGCAATGGGTTCTATCACAGAAACTACTAAAGAAGTTATTGATCACTTAACCACTAAAGGCGAAAAGGTTGGTTTGATAAGTGTTCATTTATACAGACCTTTCTCAGCTAAATATTTCTTTAATGTATTACCTAAATCAGTTAAGAGAATTGCTGTATTAGATCGTACTAAAGAAATTGGTGCTAATGGAGATCCTTTATATTTAGATATAGTTGAATTATTCAATACTAAAGCAGAAAAACCATTGATTATTGGTGGTCGTTATGGTTTAAGTTCTAAAGATACTACTCCATCACAAATATTATCTGTATTTGATAATCTAAAAATGAAGGAACCTAAACATTTATTTACAGTTGGTATTGTTGATGATGTTACTTTCCACTCTTTACCTTTACTTCCTGAAGTTAGTATGGCTCCTAAAGGAACTTACGAAGCTAAATTCTATGGTTTAGGTTCAGATGGTACTGTTGGTGCTAACAAAAACTCGATTAAGATTATTGCTGATGCTACTGATAAATATGCTCAGGCTTATTTTGCTTATGATTCAAAGAAATCAGGTGGTATCACTGTTTCACATTTACGTTTTGGTGATGCTCCTATCCGTTCTACATACTTAGTAAATACTCCTGACTTCGTAGCTTGTCATGTTCCTTCTTATTTGGAAAGATATGATATGTTGAAAGGTCTTAAAAAAGGTGGTACTTTCCTAATCAATAGTATTTGGGATGCTGAAGAAACCAAGAATCGTCTTCCTGATCACATGAAGAAATATCTTGCTGTTAACGAAATTAAGTTCTATACTATAAATGCTACAGCCATTGCTGAAGAAATTGGTCTTGGTAATCGTACAAATACTATTATGCAAGCTGCTTTCTTTAAAGTTTCTGAGGTTATTCCTTACGAAAAAGCTATTGCTGAAATGAAATATGCTATAAAGAAATCTTATGGCCGCAAAGGGGAAGAAATTATTACTATGAACAACACTGCTGTTGATCGTGGTTGTGATGTTATTGAAGTTGAAATTCCTGCTGAATGGGCTAAGATTGAAGTTAAACCTAAGGTTGATACCCGTAACATTCCTGATTTTATTAAGAATGTGGTGGAACCTATCAATAATCTTATGGGTGACGATTTGCCTGTAAGCGCTTTCTTAGGAAGAGAAGATGGTACTTTCCCAGCTGGTACTGCTGCTTACGAAAAACGCGGTATTGCTGTTAACGTTCCTGAATGGATTCCTGAAAACTGTATTCAGTGTAATCAATGTGCTTATGTTTGCCCTCACGCTGCTATTCGTCCTTTCTTATTAGATGAAAAAGAAATGAAGAATGCTCCTGCAGGTATCAAGACTTTAAAAGCTATTGGTAAGGAATTAGTAGGTCTTGAGTTTAAGATTCAGGTGAGTCCATTAGATTGTACAGGTTGCAGCAACTGTGCTGATGTTTGTCCTGCTAAAGTAAAATCTTTAGTTATGAAACCTCTGGAATCACAGATGACAGAAACTAATAACTGGGATTATTTAATTAAAGATGTTTCTTACAAAACTAATTTAGCTCCTCGCGAAAAGACTTTCAAGAACAGTCAGTTTGCTCAACCATTATTCGAGTTCTCAGGTGCTTGTGCAGGTTGTGGCGAAACTCCTTATATCAAATTGATCACTCAGCTTTATGGCGAGCGTATGATGGTTGCTAATGCTACCGGATGTTCTTCTATCTATGGTGGTTCAGCTCCTTCTACTCCTTACACAACTAATAAATGTGGACAAGGTCCTGCTTGGGCTAATTCTTTATTCGAAGACAATGCTGAATATGGTTTAGGTATGGCTGTTGGTGTTAATAAACTTAGAGCCAGAATTGCTCAGAAGATGAACGAGGCTATGACTGCCGAAGATGTTTCTACTGAATTAAAAGCTGCTTTCACAGCTTGGATCGAAGGCATGGACAAAGCTGATGCTTCAAAAGTTGCTACTGATGCTTTACTTCCTTTATTAGAGAAATCAAAGAATACTTTAGCTCAAGAAATTCTTTTATTAAAACAATATCTTGTTAAGAAATCTATCTGGATATTTGGTGGTGATGGTTGGGCTTATGATATTGGCTTTGGTGGTTTAGATCATGTATTAGCTTCCGGCGAGGATGTTAATGTATTGGTTATGGATACCGAAGTTTATTCAAATACAGGTGGACAAGCTTCTAAATCTACTCCTGTAGGTGCTGTAGCTAAGTTTGCTGCTTCCGGAAAACGTATTCGTAAGAAAGATCTTGGTGCAATGGCTATGACTTATGGTTATGTGTATGTTGCTCAAGTTTCGATGGGTGCAAATCAAGGACAATATTTCAGAGCATTAAAAGAAGCTGAAGCATATCCGGGACCATCAATTATCATTGCTTATGCTCCATGTATCAATCATGGTTTAAAGAATGGTATGGGTAAAACACAGGAAGAAGCTAATCTGGCTGTTGAATGTGGTTACTGGCATTTATTCAGATACAATCCTATGTTGGCCGAAGAAGGTAAGAATCCTTTCTTATTAGATTCAAAAGAACCACAATGGGATAAGTTCCAGGATTTCCTAAACTCTGAAGTACGTTATTCTTCATTAAAGAAAACATTTCCAAAAGAAGCAGGCGAACTATTTAAAGCAGCCGAAGAGAATGCTAAATGGAGATACAATGGTTACAAGCGAGTTGCCGGTATGGATTACTCTAAGTAAGTACTTAAAGTGCCTAAAATACTTAAAGTACTTAAAGTTATAAAATAATCTTAATATTTGCCTTACTCCCTCTCCTTTTAGGAGAGGGTTGGGGTGAGGTCATAAAAAAACCTTCATCATTAATTTGATGAAGGTTTTTTGTTATATTTATATATTCTATAATTTCAAGCATATAGAGGTTATTTGTATCAATGTTGCACATATATACATCCAAGTGACACATAGATGCATCCAAGTGTCACATATATACATACAAGTGATAGATGTATGCATCCAAGTGATACATAAGTGCACTCTTGTAACACTTAAGTGTATCTATGTAACACATGAGTGCATCCATGTAATACATAAGTGCATCCATGTAATACATAAGTGTATCCATGTAACACATAAGTGCACTCATGTAACACATAGATGCATCCATGTGACACCTATATGCATATAAGTAACACATAGATGTATCTATGTAGCACCTATATGCATCCAAGTAACACATAGAAGTATAAAAATAAAAGCCCTCATTAAATTAATAATGAGGGCTCATAAAATCATTGATTTACGTATTACAATAGTAATAGAATTAAGAGATTCTTAATTCAAAATAATCAGTTATATTTTTATTAATAATTTTACAAATACAATTTCGAAAGAGAAATAAAAAAGACTTGAATTTCGTAACTGTATCATTATGAACTAAAGTACTTGTATTTTTTCAGGATACGAGCAATTCAGCCCTGAATCAAGCATATCCTTAAAAAGTACATACGATTCAATCCTAAAGTAAGTGTATTTTTAAAAAGTAGATGCAACTCAATCCTGAATTAGGTGTATTTTTTAAAATTAGGAGCAATTCAGCTTTCATTTGGATATAATGCAAAAAAGCATTTCTTTTTATCAATAAAATGATAATTAACTAAATTAAAACCTTATTCCAAATCATGAACCTTAGTAGAATTGTAAAAAACACAAGACATCACAAACCTTATTACATTATAAAAAGAAATTAATAAGGTTGGAAATTAGAGGGGTGTATATCGAGCTACTAAGGTTTATAAATATAAATAAGGTTATTTTATTTTAAAGATAAATGGAGCTTGTATGGAATAAAAAAGTAATTTTGTAAAATATTATGTATAAAAACAAAGTTAATAAAACTAAAGAAATTAGTATGGTTGAAGAACCACAATTTGATATTAAATTTTATCAAAAAACAAAACCTATAAACGAAACTAAAATCCTCAGAGAAGAAAGAACATTGAATATTCTATCATTTTTTTCAGGATGTGGTGGTATGGTGTATTAATATCAAATGATGGTTACAATTGGGCTGCTATAAATACCGGTTTAACAGATCCTTATGTCTGGTCATTAGCCATTGCAGGAGACTACATATTTGCAGGAACACAGAATTATGGAGTTTGGAGGCGTCCACTATCAGAAATAGGAATATACGGGATTAAAGATAACTTTGTTGACAATAACATATCTATTTATCCCAACCCCACCAAAGACAATCTTACAATAGAAACAAACTCTAATACAGAACAAAGAATAGAAATAATAAACCTTATCGGGCAAACCATATATACTTCTAATATTAATAAAAAAGCAACAATTAATACTTCCGCTTTTGTGAAAGGCGTTTACATCTTAAAATTAAGCTCAGATAAAGAAACTGTAGTAAGGAAGTTTGTAAAAGAATAAAAATCAATTACGAATTACGAATTACGTTATAATATTTCCTAAAAACCTAATAGTCTAAAGGCCTAAAAGCCTCCATCTATATTATTAATGAAGGCTTTTGTTATTAAATAACATAGCAACGTAATTCGTAATTCGTAATTGTTTCTTCAATTCCCGTAATTAATAATTAATAATTTATTTAAATGTCGTTTGTCATTTAATTTTAGTACTTTTGTATATTATTTCAAGTAAAATTATAAATTGGAATTAATTATTTACACCAATATTATCAACATTTAAATTTATCTTTATGAAAAAAATATTTAGTTTATTAATAGTAACTATGTTACTAATGCTTTCGACCCAAAATCTAAAAGCTCAAACTTATTGTACAAGCGGTTTATATACCCATGGTTGTTCTAGTGGTGATTATCTTACAACTTTTAATTTTGTAGAAATAAGTCAAACCGGCTTAACTTGTACTTCAGATACTGCCGGTTACAATGATTTTACTTCTTTAATTACCGGTCTTACACAAGTATCCACTTATCCAATTTCAGGTATATTAGGTTATTCCCCCGATGACGTTGTAAGAATATGGATTGATTATAATGATGACGGTACATTTAATAATGATTCAACTGAACTTATTTTTGATAGTGGATATTTATCTGACACAAATTTTTCGGGTAATATTACGATACCTCTATCAGCTACAATTGGCACACACAGAATGAGAGCGAGAGTTGTGAACGGTATAGATGGTTTTGATGCTTGTTCAAATTATTACGGTGGTTGTGTAAATGATTATTTGGTTAATATCAATGCAATTTTTACACCTTATCTTACAGCTTCTCCTACTTCGCACAACTTTAATTATGTTATTTATGGAAGTTCTTCTGCATATAAACAATTTGATATAATGGGTTATAATTTGACCGGCGCCCCTGATAGTAGTATTACTGCTACTGTTCCAACCGGATTTAAGATTTCTTTATCGCCCGATTCTAATTATGCATCTTCTGTTGGTATTCCTTGTACAGGAACAAATTTAACGACACCGGTTTATATTAAGTTTGTACCAACAGATACCGGTACTGTTTATTCAGCTTATTTAAAAATATTTGGCTGTGGAGCATCTTCTGATTCTAATATACTATTATCAGGAAGTTCATTATTAACATATTGTACAAGCGGTTTGTACAACGAAGGCTGTATGTTTGGTAATTATCTAACAGATTTTAGTATAGGTACCATTTATCAAACAGGCTTAACATGTCCTTCAGGAATGGTTGGGTATAATGATTTTACGTTAGATTCAACTAAACTTACACAAGGATATACTTATCCAATTTCAGGTATATTAGGAACTTCACCCGATCAATATGTTAGGATATGGATTGACTTTAATGATGATGGTACATTTAATAATGATTCAACTGAGCTTGTTTATACAAGTGGTTATTTACTCAACACAACAGTATCAGGCAATATTACAATACCTATCACTGCTACACTGGGTCCTCACAGAATGAGAGTTAGGGTTGTGAGCTACACAGATGGTTTTGATGCTTGTTCAACCTATTACTCTGGTTGTGTAAATGACTATATAGTTAATATAAATGCACTTACTATACCTTATCTTACTGCTTCTCCCTTTTCAAATAACTATAATTATGTTGCTTATGGAAGTTCTTCATCTTATAAACAATTTAATATTTTGGGTTATCATTTAAACGGTGCTCCGGATAGCAGTGTTACTGTTAAGGTTCCAAACGGATTTAAGATCTCTTTAGCAACTGATTCCAATTATGTATCTTCCGTTAATATTCCTTGTACTGGAGCAACTTTAACAACTCCTGTTTATATTAAGTTTGTGCCAACAGCAGCTAATACTGTTTATTCAGCATATTTAAAAATGTCAGGCTGTGGAGCGTCTTCTGATTCCACTGTTCTTTTGTCAGGAACTTCTTTATTAACTTATTGCACTGATAATTTATATATCACCGGTTGTTCAGATGGTGATTATTTAACAGATTTCAGTATAGCTACAATTAATCAAACAGGCTTAATGTGTACTTCAGATGCTTTAGGATACAATGATTATACTTTAGATTCAACTAAGCTTATGCGTGGAAATACTTATACTATTTCAGGGATATTAGGATATTCGCCTAATGAATGTGTTAGGGCATGGATTGATTATAATGACGATATTACATTTAATAATGATTCTACTGAACTTATTTATAATAGTGGGAGTTTAACAAGTGATACATTCTTAGGCAATATAACTATACCTATCACTGCTACACCAGGTTCTCACCGAATGAGAGTAAGAGTTGTTTACAACGCACTTGGTTTTGATGCTTGTTCAAATTATAATTATGGTTGTGCAAATGACTATATAGTTAATATTATTAAACATGGAAGTGATGTAGGAGTATCTTCAATTACAGCTCCAAATAATGTGGTAACAATTGACTCTGTTATAAATCCTAAAATTACAATTCATAATTTTGGTGATACTACCTTATCATTAATTCCGGTAGCTTATCAAGTAAATTCACTAGTGCCAGTTACAGAAAACTGGTCAGGATCATTAGCTCCGGCAGATTCTGTTATTTATACTTTTACAACAACATTTGTAGCTCCTTCAGGAACTTCATTTAGTTTATGTGCTTATACAAAATTAACTACAGATCAGGATACCTTAAACGATAAAACCTGTAAAACAATAAATCTTACTCCAAATAGTATTATTGAAAATAATGTTATCTCAAACATATCTATTTACCCTAATCCCGCTAAAGGTGAATTAACAATAGAAACAAACCTTAATACAGAACAACGATTAGAGATTGTAAATCTTATCGGGCAAACCGTATATACATCTATAATTAATAAGAAAGCAACAGTTAATACTTCCGCTTTCACGAATGGCGTTTACATCTTAAAACTAAGTTCGGATAAAGAAACAGTGGTAAGGAAGTTTGTGAAAGAATAGCGCTTCAGCTCCGCTCAACGACCAATGCCGTCATTGCGAGGAGGAACGACGAAGCAATCTCATGTTATAAAACTAATTAGATTGCTTCACTACGTTCGCAATGACGGCATAATAAAAAGAGCGGCTGTCTTTGATAAGACAGCCGCTCTTTTTATTTATATTGTAAAGAAGTATTAATTAAAACATCCCAAATATCAAACCTAATGTTGCTGAAGAATAGCCACCCGGAGCTAATACACCATCAAGATTAAAAGCAAAGAAACCTGCTTTTAGTCTTAAACCGGCATTAATACCAAATTGGTTTCCTGAATTATTAAATGTCATATCTTCGTGCATATAGCCAAGACCATGACTAACTGTTGCAAAATTTCCTGAGATATTAAAATCAGTACTATTATGTGATAAACGTAAACCACCATAAATAGTAGCAACTGTAAATTTTCTGGAAATAACAAGATTTGCTCCCCATCCTGATGCACTATATTTAAGTGTTTGAGCTGCGCCTTTATTATCAACAAGTAGCGGATCTGTTAAAGTTAAGCCGGCATTAGCAAATGTTCCAATAAATGATAAGGAGAAAGGCATCTTTTTCCAACCCGGTATCCATTGTTTAATATCATGTTTTACACCAAGGCCAAAGTATCCAACTTTATAGTTAGCAATATCAATATTTGGGTAAGCACGTATCATCAACTCAGTATGTTTCCACAAACCAACGCTTCCTTGTAATAATGGAAGAGGTGATAATGAAACTCCATCGCCTTTAGGAATTGGAGTTTGTGTATTAGGAATATTACCATTTGAAGTATTAGGGCCAAACATAGTAGATGCAGTATATTTGCCAATAGCAAATGTTTGGTCTGAAGAGGGGACAAATGATACTGATAATCCTGTTGAAATAGTAAATCTACCAAGATTTAACGGATCAGCAGTTGAATACCATCCATTATTAAGATTATGTCCAAATGAAGCCATTAATGGTTCTACATAGTTTCCTATGTAAGTTTTTGCGTTGCTTCCTGCTGTAAAATAATCAACAGCGTCTTTTTGTGCATATATGCAGGAGATTCCTGTCATCATAAATGCGATTAGTATTAACGTTATTTTTCTCATTTTTATAATTATTAAATTAAGTGTGTAAAAATACTAAATTATTTTATTAAAACTGATAAATAATAAAAAAACATTCAATTTGTTAAGATAAATTAACTTAATCCATTTAAAATTTAATTATGATGATAGAATAGGAGGCGATATAATGCAAAAAAGACTGCCTCTATTTGAGACAGCCTCTTTTGTTATTAAATTAGATTAGCTATATAAGAAAACTTATTGAATAATAAATTTCATATAATAACTACCTTTATTATTCTCTATTTTCAGGATATACATTCCCGCTCTTAGAGTGCTTACATCAATAGCTTTTGAATTAAAACCTGCTTTTATGTTGCTTTCATCTGTGTATTGTCTTACACTTTGAACATCATAAATACTAAATTTAGTGATACCATCATTAATATAATCTCCCGTAATATTAAGCATATTATGAGCAGGATTAGGATAAACTTTAATACCCTTAATGATATTATTTTCTCTAACACCAGCTAATGAATCTAAAGAAATAGCTTCAATTTGCCATCCTGTATAGTTGTTATTAGCATTATCAGTTGTGAAAACAAGGTATAATTTATTTGAAGTAGAAAATATATCTTGTGGTAAAGTAGTTCCGGAATAAGCACCAATTAATTTAGCAGGATTAACTGAGTCTCCATTATAAACATATAGTATGTCTTTATTTAATTCTGTATTCATTTTCTGGAATACAAGTTGAATAAATTTACCACTATCTGTGTTAACATTCCAATTACAGTTTAAGTTATTAGGATAATCATAGATGCCACTACCATTATCAAAAATTGTATCAATAACATTATAAATAGCATGAGGTAAACATTTATATAATGAAGTATAAGTTAATTCCCAACCTGGAAGAGTATTGGCTGCATCAGTTGTGAAAACTACTAAAGCTTTTGAAGATGAAGTAACAATAGGAGCAGGGAAAATATTATTGCCAGATAAAGTACATAATATAGGAGAAGATGTAGTTGGACCATCATAGATAGTTACAAAATCTTTATTTGCTTCTGTTTGGAATCTGTTAAAATTAATCTGAATATAATCACCACTATCAGGTGAAATTAACCATTGACAATTAGTATTGTTTGAATAATTAGATGTTCCTGTTCCATTATCAAATGTCCATTGGTTAGCTGCATAAGTTTTGTTAGGAATACAATAAGGATAAATAGAAGTATCAGCAACAATATTGATAATAGCTCCCTGTCCTGAAGTGAAATTGTAAGACATCGGAGTTAAGCTATTTAGATAGAAATAGCCATCTCCACCACCACTCCATCCCCAGTTGAAATGGAAATAAGTACTGTTTTGATAACCATCGCAAACCCATGCATGTCCACCATAAGTAGGATCAGCACCACTATATAATATTGGGTAGCCCATATCAAGATTGTCTAAAAGATATGTTCTCCATTGTAAGTCAGTATAATTACCACGATTAATATCCTTAATAAATCTTCTGTATTTAAAATAATTATATAATGAATTTAATGCATCAGCAGTTTGAGCTCCTGATTCATTAGGTGTATAATTCATATCAACAGAAACTCCACAAGCATACATTAATCTTTCAATAGTTGCAGGATAAAGAGAATTGCTAATAGCTGGAGGTGTCATTAACTGAAAGTCGAAAAGAGTATCAAAATTAGCAGTTAAAGTTCCAAAGTATGGGTGAACATAAGAATGAGATCCTTGACCACGTTTTGGATAATTGTAATATTTCATGATTTGAGCCATAGAAGTAGCTACACAGCCGGTAACACAATGAGTGCCGCTAAATGAAGGACATAAAGCATTGTAACCTGGAGCTTGATCCCATTTAGTTAATAAAAATGGATTTACTGAACGGGTGTTTGTTGAACTACCTCCTGATTTATTTTCAGAAGTATAAAGATCCCAAGCATTACTAACTGTAATATGTACTTTTGTTTTTGTAGTAGATGCTAATTCAACAGCATCTGTTACATTACTCATCCACCAGTTAAAAGAAGCGTTTTCTGAATTAACAGGATAAGATCCTTCATTAGAGTAAGCAATAATTGGGAAAGCATTATTATCACCTGAAATGACAATAAAGCTGTTATCACCATAGTAAACATGTAAAAGAACTTTGCTATTATCTTGCTTACTGTTTATTGCTAAATAGTTTACCACAGTATTATCTGAAGATTTGTTTAATTCAATCCTGAAGAAATTCTTAGCAACAGAAAGTGCTGTATTCTTTGTAACAGGACCTGCGGTAACAACTGTAAAAGTTATTACGCATATGAACATTACTGTAAAAAGTTTAACTATGTTTTTCATAGGTTGTTATTATTGTTATTTATTATTATTATTCTGAATATAATTTTTTGCAAATTTAAATAATTTTCTGACAAAAAAATGCATTTATTTAAGTTTATTTAGTTAAATATTTGTGAAATCATTCTTCAAGAGAAAAAGATTAATCTATTTTTGTATTTATTGATAGAATAATCAGTAGTATCCATTCATTTTTCAAAGAATATAATATTTACTTTTGAGACACAAAATTACTATACAATTATATTAATAACAAACATTAATTAATAAAGATCAAAACAAATCAGTTTACGGTAGCTTTTTACAAGTTAACGGTAAAATAATCTATGTTTAAACAAAAAAGAGTTTGTCTCTTCTTGAAATAAACTCTTTTTAATTAGCTATCCATTCCTTTTATTGGCAAATCTAATTATTGTTGCTTTAATAATTATACTGGCAACAACCATAAATATAATTAAATCAACATCTAGAGTATTTGTATATTTAAAAATGAACTTTTAGGTTAACAAATAGCTCTCTTCCTGAACCCGGTTGATAAGAATTTTTATCAGGATCAGGTTCTGTAAAAGCAATATATTTTGTATCAAAAATATTTTTAGCATATAGGCTTAACTCACCATTTAGCTTGCATATATTCCATTTATAAGTTACTTGAGCATGATACAAGTTAAATCCATCTTGAGAGATTTGATAATTAGTAGGATCAGTAAAGATATACCATATGCTTTGATATTCTGAACTTACAGTTAAAGATAATCTTTTAGTAAATTTATAAGAAGCTTCAGCATACAATTGATATTTAGGACAATTAGGTAAGTATTGATTCTTTATACTATCTGGTGAAGTATAAGTAAAGTTAGAAAAAGTATATGCAACACTGATCATTAAAGGATCAATAGGGTTCCATTTTACAGAAGCTTCAATACCTTTTCTGTTACTATTGCCACAATTACCATAAAAAACTTCCTGATTACCACGTGCCGGATATAATTTAAATCTAAAGAAATCATCTTTTGTATTTAATAAAAACGCATTAATTTCGTAGAACAATCTATCTTTGATAGTACCTCTAACACCTATTTCTTCACTCATTGATGTAGCCGGCACAAGGTTATCATTAAAACCACCAAAACTTTTCGGATTACTTGCCAATTCTTCAGTTGCCGGTGGGATAAAACCCATGCCCCAGTTAGCATATACATTAAATGCTTTTGTAAAATTATAGGTAATACCTGCACGCCCTGTTAGTTTATCGAAATCTTTAGAACCTGAAAGATTGTTTATTGAAGGCAAAAAGTCTGCGAGTTTATTGTGTAAAGCATCATAGCGTGCACTTACAGTTAAGCTAAGTTTTTTATTAAACTCTGTAACATTTGCAATGTAGGCTCCCCAACCGTATTGGTCGATGGTTTGATTGGCAAGGATAAGTGTGTCTTCCAAATTTGTTTCATCAAAACTATCAATGCGGGTTGTGTCTTTTAAGCTCTTAAATTTGTGCTCCTTAATCGACTGCCATTGAACATCTGCTCCTACACTAAAAGTATTAGCAATTTTTTGGGTGCCACACTTATAATTATATTGTATCGAAAAACCCGGAGCAGTTATATCGCGATAATCAGCTGCTTTGTTACTGGTTTCTTTATAAGCAGTATTCCTGATAAAGCCATTAAATTGTAAGTTTGAATGCTCATTAATAGTAAGATCACCACATAAACCGGTAGTTATTTTTCCTGTTTTCTGATATTCGTTAAAAGGATTTGCATCCGAATTAGCTATTAAAGGATTATTAGTTGCATCATCATAACTTAATCCTTCAGCATTCTGATTAAAGAAATCTGTTTTCATAAATACCTGAGTTAATTTAAATTTAGGACTTGCAGTCCAAGTAATTTTCTCAGACAAATTGCTCGACCAGAATCTAGTGTGATCTCTATAACCATCACCTCTGGAGCGCGAATAAGTAATACGATAATTAATATCATCTTTAGTGCCATATAGTTGAAGAAGCCCCTTGCCAAAGCCATTAGAACCTACAGATGTAAAAAAGGTGCCATTAATTGGCTTGTCACCACCGTTTTGTGTTTGAATGTTTAAGATGCCTGCCGAAGCACTTCCTCCGTAAAGCGCCGAAGCACTTCCGCGTATCACTTCAATTTTGCCTACTGTAGCCCAATCAACATCGTATAGGTCAGAGGCAAAACCGGTTGGGTCGTTGATGGTTATGCCGTCAATTATTACTTTTATCCCTCTTAAACCGCGTTCCGAAAGTATCCCTTGCCCTCTGATTGACATGTGTAGTCTTTCGCCGTTTGCCTGATTATCGATCCTTACTCCGGGCACTAATCTCAAAGCTTCATCAGCTGCTATTGAGCGTGGTACAGCGTTAATGTCGTCGGGTAAAACGATGCTGGTGGCAGCAGGATTTGAAGATAACTTTACAGGTATTTTGTTCCCTGTTACAATAATTTGATCTAAATTTTTGATCTTTATTGTATCATTTTTCTCGTTTATTGTCTGAGAGTTGACATTATTACATATTGCTACTATAATTATTACAGCAATTAGTATACATCTTTTCATTGTGTATAATTTTATGAAGTTTAATAACTTAATTATAAATAAAAATATAAATACAATCGCTCAGGCCAACGTAATAAAGAAATCTTATTAATTAATTAGATTGCTTCACTTCGTTTGCGATGTCGATTGTGATCTATAAATAAAGTATTATTAAACTGTTTTAGGAGGAGGAATTATTACATCATAAAAATGATTAACAAATACTATATAATCAATAGGATAGATGATATTATATGCTATTTCGGTAGGTGTATTTTTAATATCTTCATAAAATAATGAAATAGTAATTTTATTTAAAATCTGTTTGGTTTTATTCTTTACAGGATTGGCATCCATGTTAGTTTTCACCTCTTTGTTGAGGTTTGCATACAATTCTTCTTCTTTAGTATCATTTATACAATAATATATTGTAGTGTTGCCATTAGTTTGTTGCCTCACTACATCATACATTTTGCCTTTATACATAAACTCCTTATCATCAATAAAATTAATGTCTTTATTATTATTTTTATCAACAATAATTGTAATTAATTTATTTTTGGGAATATTTTGTGTGATAGTATTTTTAATCTCTTTATGAATACAATAACTCATACTTTGGAATACTATCAGGCTACCGAAAGTATTAAAAAGTAAAATTGATATTGCAATAAAAGAGATTAACTTTTTCAAAATTGTTTGTCTATAATTAAGTGCAAAATTAATGTATTTTTATGATATATGTACATAAGTAAGAAAATTTATAATTTGACTACTTTTATATAAAATGGTAATTATTTTTTCTTTTTAGCAATATATTTTATCACAATAAAAGTATTTATTATTTAAATTAAAAAATAAAATATGCTCATTAATCCATACAGAAGTGCTATTTGAGGGTAGTTTTATATTTTTAAGAAAAATAATAATATTTTAATTGTTATTGTCATGTAAATTATTATTAGTATCTTTGTTTTTTATTTTCATTCACGGCTGCTGATTACTGAAACTGGTCGAGCAGTATTTGTCCAACGCAGGTTGTTTCCTTATAAATAGTATTTGTTTTTAGAATCGTAGGTTTTTATTGTATTTTAAAATGTTTATTATGAAAAATGGAAATATTGTATTTTTTAGAAAAAATTTATCGCTGTTAAGCAAAATAATTACGATAAAATTATTTACGGTAGTGTTATTTTTATTTACAATAGCACAATTCTTTCAAACATTAGTGCTATTGCTTCAAATATTAGTGCTGTTATTTTATACATTAGTGCTGTCGAAAATAATATTAGTGCTAAATTATTTTAAAATACAAGTACATTTATCTACAATAACAGTACATAATAATCAATATGTCATACATATAGTGTAAATATTTATAAATATCAAAAATAAATAAATTAATAAATTAAAATTTTTAATAATGAAAAAAAATGAGCCTGTAGTGCCCAAAAAAATTGAAGAACTGAACAAGTATCAGATCATCGCAGTTCCGTATCTTAAGCTCAACAAAGTTCGTCTGCTTATAGCGGCAAATGATCTTACGGATATGGATAAAATAGTAAATGACCCAATAGATGGTTGGACGTTTTGGCATGCCAAACATTCGGATCCTAATCTTAAATCAGAGCCGGGAAATGCCAGCCTTGCGAAATGTCAGAAAATATTAACCCAAAAATTTCAGTATATATACAGGAATATTCCAAGAAATGTAATGATATCTGATGATTTTGTAACCCTGAATATTGCAGAACCTAATGATCATAGAACTAAAAGAGGCTCTATTGTTAGCACACCTTTTGGTAAGATAACTCCTTTGGGCGGCGGTGTTTTAAAATATGAAGTGCGTACAAGTGCAGAAACAAAGACAGCTAAAATGGACGATTTGGCTGATGTGATACGCATAATGGGTGTGATTTTAAAACCGGGCGACGATTTGCCAACCGACCCATCGCAATGTACTGTTACTTTTACCAGTACTAAAGCTCTTTTTAAACATACATTTCCTGGGCAGGAAGTTGGAAATAGATTTGCATGTTATTTGCAATATGTAAACACTACTGATGAATCGAAAAACGGACAAAGAAGCGAATTGTTGATTTGCGTGATTGCATAGTAAAGAAAGAAAATACCTAAAGTACTTAAAGTTGCGAGTACTTGGAGTTGTTTTTTCTTCTTATTAATATTTAATCCCGAGCTTCGGATATAAATATTAATAGCATCATAAAGAAAAATAAAAAAACCTTAATCAATAATATGGTAAAGGTTTTTTTATTTTAGCAAAAGCTCTTTGATTATTGCTTTACAATACTTATTAGCTTGATTGTTAAATTTACATTCGTAATTAATAATTCGTAATTCGTAATTTTCTTTTCATAAATCATAATTAATAATTCATAATTAATTACCGTTTTCCCATTTTTTAGTATCTTTGTACCTTAATTCAACACACATTTAATGAGAAATAATATACTCGTAACACTGTTATTTATCACCCTTTTTGCAAATATAAATACCAAAGCTCAAACTAGCGTTTATGATACCATAAATATCATGAGTTATAATGTGCTGGACTACGGCATGCCTAATACTGTAGGCTGCCCTGCCTTAAACTCCCCAAATAAACATGAATATCTTAAAACTATTGTAATGTACAAGCAACCAGATATTCTGGGTTTGGTAAAAATGGCTTCATTTCCCACAACTTTCTGTACAGATACCGTTATTAAAAAGGTGCTGGACACTGTATGCCCAGGCTGTTATGCACATGTTGACTACACCAACCTTTCGGGATACGAAAAAACCAATATGCTTTATTATAAAAAGGCTAAATTTGCGTATGTGTCCACAACTCCCTTATATTATGCTGATAACACAGTAAGCGATATTTGTATACATAAGTTTTTTTATAAAGACACTAATCTTGTTTACACTCACGACACTACTTATTTGTCAATTATATTAATCCACCTTCAATCAGGAGCTTCAAATGCTGCTAGCCGAGCTACAGAAATTACTGCCGTAATGAATTGGCTTAATGCCAACGTTACTACATTAGGTAACTATATGTTTATGGGCGATTTCAACACACAAACCTCCTCTGAAGCATGTTATCAAAGCGTCATTTCATCACCAAATATCCCTACACTTTTCTTCGACCCCGTCGAAAGTCTGGGTAATTGGGTCGGCACACCAACGCTTTACGCTAATTATTTAACCCAAAGCACTCGTGTAACCGATCCCGGCGACTGTGGGGCTACAGGTGGCATGGATAATTGGTTCGATCACATAATGGTTTCAGAAGCTATCCTTTATGGCTCAAAAAACGTGCAATATGTGGCAGATTCTTACACTACCATCGGGCAGGATGGGCAGCACACTTTGGGGGCTATCAATGGCATGCCTACCAACACTTCAGTGCCTACTAATGTGTTGAATGCGCTCTATTATATGAGCAGTCATTTGCCTTTAAGTACCAAGTTGGCGTTTAAAATTTCCTCTACTTATTCTATTAATGATAAAAATAATTTAGGTAATGATGTTACTATTTTTCCTAATCCTGTTAATGATTTTATTATGATAAGATTTCATCTAAATTATAATAAAAACATAAAAATAAAACTTATCAATACCTTAGGCATCACCGTTAAGGAACTCTTTATTAATAAAAATAATTTTAAGAATGAGCTTAGAATAAAAGCTAATGATCTTACCAAAGGAATATATTTTATTAAAATAACTGATGAGAGTGGAAATGTAATAGTTGGTAAGAAGATTGTAAAAGAATAAGCTATAAATTAACTCCTAACAAGTGATTTTTCTCCTTACGGGAATTAATTTAAAGATTTAAATAGCTATCAGAGAAAGAAAATTTGACTAGAAAGGTTTCAAAAATCAATAAAACAAATTAATTAAATGAAAAAATCAATTTATGTTTTAACAATTGCTTTATTATTTTGTATAATCAAAACAACTAAAGCTCAGGACAAACCTGCTTACATGAATACTTCTCTAACTTTTGAGGAAAGAGCAGCAGACCTCGTGAAAAGAATGACTTTGGAGGAGAAAATTCTTCAAATGCAGAACGAATCTCCGGCAATTCCCAGGCTAAATATAATACAATATAATTGGTGGAGCGAAGGCTTGCATGGTGTTGGACGCAATGGAATTGCTACCGTTTTTCCTCAAGCTATCGGAATGGCAGCTACTTGGGATGTAGATTTAATACATAAAGAAGCCGACATCATATCTACCGAAGCTCGTGCAAAACATAATGAAGCTTTAAAAAAAGGAATCGTTAACAGTTGCCAGGGGCTTACTTTTTGGTCGCCTAACATTAATATATTCAGAGACCCCAGATGGGGGAGGGGGCAGGAAACATATGGTGAAGATCCTTACTTAACTTCCAGAATTGGAATAGCTTTTGTAAAAGGTTTGCAAGGCGACGACCCAAAATACCTAAAGGTAGTTTCAACGCCAAAACATTATGCTGTTCACTCAGGCCCCGAACCATTGCGCCATACTTTTGATGCCAAAATTAGCAAAAGAGATCTACACGAAACATATTTGGCTGCTTTCCACGACCTGATTGTTGAAGGAGGAGCCTATTCCATTATGAGCGCCTATTCAAGTTACGAAGGAGTGCCTTGTAGCGCAAGCAAGTTTTTATTAACTGATATCTTAAGAAATAAGTGGGGTTTCAAAGGATTTGTTGTGTCAGATTGTGGAGCTGTAGGTGATATTATGGATGGTCATAAGTATGCTAAATCATCTGAAAGTGCTGCTGCTATGGCTGTCAAAGCAGGTTGCGATCTTACTTGCGGTGGCGAATATGTTGCTTTGAACGAGGCTGTAAAAAAAGGACTTATCACCGAAAAGGAAATTGATATTTCAATAAACCGTTTGATGGTTGGCAGAATGAAGTTGGGTATGTTCGACCCACCTACTATGGTTAAATATCAAAACATTGCAATTAATGCTTATGATACTAAAGAGGACAGACAACTAGCTCGTAAAGTAGCTTGCGAAAGTATGGTTCTGCTGAAGAATCAAAATAATCTTTTACCTTTGGATAAAAATAAAATTAAATCAATAGCTGTTATAGGGCCTTATATAGCTAGAGAAGATATCCTTTACGGGAATTATAATGGTATTTCATCTAAACCGATAACATTTTTGGATGGGATAAAAAATAAATTGGGTGACAAAGTAAATATAAGTTATACCACAGGAGTTAATCCTTATGATGAAGGAGGTGAGTTAATTACTGTGCCGGAAGAAGCATTAAAAACTCCTGATGGCAGACATGGACTACTTGGGGAATATTATAACAATCCCGAATTGATTGGTAGCCCGGTATTAACGCAAGTTGATACATATATGGAGTTTTATTGGGATAAAAATTCTCCCGGAAAAGGAGTTCCTGAAGATAATTTTTCAGTACGTTGGACAGGTACTATCTCACCTCCCGAAACCGGGAAATATGAATTGGGCGTAGTTTCGGATGATAGAAGTAGAATATATTTTGCTGACACTTTAAAGGTAGATAATTGGAGGCCTTTTCAGGCAAATGTTATGAAAACGTTTAAAGTAAACATGGAAAAAGGGAAAGAATATAAGATACGTATGGAATATGCTGATAGTGTTGACTGGGCAGGCATACGTTTTCGTTGGAGAAAAATAAATACTGATGTTGCAAATGAGACAAACGAAGCATTATTGGCTCAAGCAGTAACAATTACTAAGAATGCAGATGTTGCAATAGTGTATGCCGGAATTTCTGCTAATATTGAAGGGGAAGAAATGCAGCTTAATCTTAAATGTTTTAAGGGTGGTGATAGAATTTGTTTAGATATCCCCGAAGAGCAGCTTAATTTATTAAAAGCATTAAAGACAACCGGCAAACCTATTATACTTGTACTTACAAGCGGTAGTGCTTTGAGTATAAACTGGGAAAATGATAATATTCCTGCTATCCTACAAGCATGGTATCCCGGCGAAGAGGGTGGTAATGCTGTTGCAGATGTTTTATTTGGCGATTATAATCCGGCAGGTAGATTGCCTGTTACCTGGTATAAATCGGCAAATGATCTGCCCGATTTCAGTAACTATAATATGGAAGGTAGAACATATAAATATTTCAGAGGCAAAGCTCTTTATCCTTTTGGATATGGCTTGAGTTATACCTTTTTTCAATATTCAAATATTAAATTAAGCAAAGAGAAAATCAATGCTAAAGAATCAATTACGGTAAATGTAACAGTTACTAATAATGGTATCAAAGATGGTGAGGAAGTGGTTCAATTATATGTTAAAAATCTAACATCTAAGCAGCCTGAAACTATTAAATCTTTAAAAGGCTTCAAAAGGATTTCAATTAAGAAAGGAGAATCTAAACTAGTAGAACTAACTCTTAAAGCAGATGACTTAAAATATTATGATGAATCAAAAGATGAATTTATAATAGAACCGGGAAATTACGAAATACAAATAGGCGCTTCATCTGATGATATAAAATTAAAAGGTATCTTAACAATTAACAATAAAAACAAATAAATGAAAAGAGTTACATTATTTATAATTGCTTTTATAGTATTAATAATTAATACACTTAAAGCACAAGATAAGCCTGCTTACCTTAACACTACTTTATCTTTTGAACAAAGAGCCGCTGACCTGGTTTCCAGAATGACACTTGACGAAAAGATTATTCAAATGCAACATGAAGCCTTTGCTATTCCAAGATTGGGGATACCATATTATAATTGGAGTGGCGAATGCCTTCACGGGATAGTTAATGAGGGAGGCAATGCAACTGTATTTCCACAGGCAATAGCCATGGCTGCAACGTTTAATCCCGATTTAATACACCAGGAAGCAGATGTAATATCAACAGAGGCCAGAGCCTGGTATTATTTATGCATTAATAATAATGATATTAAAGGTGTTCATAAAGGATTGACCTTTTGGTCTCCTAATATTAACATATTCAGAGATCCTCGTTGGGGTCGCGGACAGGAAACTTATGGTGAAGATCCCTATTTAACCTCTCGCATTGGAGTAGCTTTTGTTAAAGGATTGCAAGGTGATAATCCTAAATATTTCAAAATAATATCCACACCAAAACATTATGCAATACACTCGGGTCCTGAGCCTATGCGACATCAGTTTAATGCTGTTACATCCAAAAGAGATGTTTTCGAAACTTATCTACCCGGTTTTGAAGCCTGTATTAAGGAAGGTGGAGCATTTTCGGTAATGGGTGCTTATTCAAGCTATCTCAATACACCTTGTTGCGCAAGTGATTTATTATTAAATGATATTCTCAGAAAAAAATGGGGTTTCAAAGGATATGTAGTTTCCGATTGTGGAGCCATAACCGATATTTATGTAGGACATAAGTATGCAGCTGATGAAGCTAAAGCAGCAGCGGTAGCAGTAAAAGCCGGTTGCGATATAACCTGTGGCACTGAGTATCCTGCCTTGAAAGATGCTGTAGCAAAAGGATATATTACAGAAAAAGAAATTGATGTTTCTATGACCCGTTTGATGCTTGCCCGAATGAAGTTAGGCATGTTTGATCCTCCCGAAATGGTTCCTTATTCTAATACTAAAGCTTCTGAAATAGAAGCTCCCGAACACAGAAAACTTGCTTTGAAAGTTGCACACGAAAGTATAGTACTTTTAAAAAATCAAAACAATTTACTCCCACTTGATCTAACTAAAATTAAGTCAATAGCAGTAATTGGGCCATACATTCAAAGAGAAGATATTTTATATGGTAATTACAATGGGATGTCTAAAAACCCTGTAACTTTCTTGAAAGGTATTAAAAATAAAGTTGGTGATAATGTAAAAGTTACCTTTACTAAAGGAGTTTCTTCTTATGATGAAGGAGGCGCTTTGATTACTGTTCCATCTTCTAATCTTAAAACCCCTGATGGCAAAGAAGGTCTTCTGGGAGAGTATTTTGATAATCCGGAATTAGTTGGCAAACCAGTACATTCGCAAGTTGATACTAATATGGAGTTTTATTGGGATAAAAATTCGCCCGCACCTAATGTACCAAAAGATTTCTTCTCCGTACGTTGGACAGGCACTATCACACCACCCGAAACAGGCACTTATGATTTAGGTGTTGTTTCTGATGATAGAAGTCGCTTATTTGTAAATGACAAGCTGTTAATAGATAATTGGAGACCCTGTGATGTAAATATCGTTAAAACTTGTAAAGTTAAGATGGAAGAAGGGAAAGCTTATAATATAAAGATGGAGTATGCTGATAGTGTTGATTGGGCAGGGATTCGTTTTCGCTGGAAGAAAGACAATTCTGAACAAGAATCCGAAACCAAAGAAACATTATTATCAAAAGCTGTTTCTTTAAGCAAGCAAGCTGATGTTACTATCGTATTTGCAGGGATATCCGCTAATATAGAAGGCGAAGAAATGTCAATTAATCTTAAATGTTTTAAAGGTGGTGATAGAATTTGTTTAGATATACCCGAAGAACAGTTAACTCTTATTAAAGCTTTAAAAGCTACCGGCAAACCGATAGTTTTGGTTCTTACAAATGGAAGTGCATTAAGTATAAACTGGGAAAACGAAAACATACCTGCAATTATTGAAGCCTGGTATCCAGGCGAAGAAGGTGGTAATGCTGTTGCAGATGTTTTGTTTGGAGATTATAATCCGGCAGGAAGATTGCCTGTTACTTTCTATAAATCAGCAAATGATCTTCCAGATTTTAACAATTATAACATGGAGGGTCATACTTACAGATATTTCAGAGGCAAAGCTTTGTTTCCTTTTGGGTATGGCATAAGTTATACTAAATTCGAGTATACTAATATTAAACTTAGTAAAACTAAGATTAGTGCTAATGAATCAATAACTGTAACAGCTACAATTAAGAACACAGGTTCTAAAGATGGCGACGAGGTAGTTCAACTTTATGTAAAAGACCTAACGTCAAAGCAAGTGCAACCCATAAAATCATTAAAGGGTTTCAAAAGAATCTCTTTAAAGAAAGGAGAATCAAAATCAGTTGAGCTAACATTAAAAGCTGACGACTTAAAGTATTATGATGAAACTAAAGATGACTATATCATTGAGCAAGGCAATTATGAGATTCAGGTAGGTGCATCATCAGATGATATAAAATTAAGTGTTTCAATTGAAATTATAAACTAAATATATTTACTCCCTATTATCAAGAGTGTATTCCCAGATATAAAAGTTTGATTCGCTACGGTACGTATGCTCATATTTGTACAAAGTAAGTATAATATGTTGATATTCTTCCTTGTTTTTAATTTAAAAATAGATGTTTATTAGACTAAAAAAGGCGATTATTAAAGGTGCGTTCACATTGCATCAATCTGCGTTCACATTTAGCAAAGGTGAACGCACAATTGTTAAAGGTGAAGACAGAATGATCCAAGATGCGTTCACTTTGTTCACAAGTGAAGTCTCCCTTATCAAAACTGAACTCAGTTTAGATAAATGTGAAGTCAGTTTGATGCAATCTGAAGTCAGATTAATCATAACTGAAGTCAGGTTGATGAAAAGTGAAGTCAGATTGATGCAATGTGAACGCACAAGTGTTAAATGTGGGCTTTTTCGTGTTTTTTGAATGTTTATTTGGTATAATGTATTGAGTACAATTCAAACATACAAATATTTATATGATTTAATAAATATTAAAATTTAGGACACCCCTTAAGTATAAATACTTTTCGTAATTCGTAATTCGTAATTATTTTCTTACCTTTGCACCATATTTTAATTGATGATTGTTATTAAGTATGATGGAAAATAAGTTGTTTGTTTATAATACAATTAGCAGGAATAAAGAAGCCTTTGAGCCGATAAATGCACCATTGGTAGGCATGTATGTTTGCGGTCCTACCGTATATGGTGATGCACATTTGGGTCATGCCAGGCCTGCTATTACTTTTGATTTAGTTTTTAGATATCTTAAGCATATAGGATATAAAGTTCGCTATGTTAGGAACATTACAGACGTTGGGCATCTGGAGAACGATGCCGATGAAGGTGAAGATAAGATTGCTAAAAAAGCTCGTCTCGAACAGTTGGAACCAATGGAAGTGGTGCAATATTTTACAGATAGATACCATATTAATATGGATCAGCTTAATGTTTTGCAACCAAGTATCGAACCTCGCGCTTCCGGTCATATCATTGAACAGATAGAAGTTATTAAAAAGATTATCGAAAAAGGATATGCTTATGAAATTAATGGTTCTGTTTATTTTGATGTTGTAAAGTATAATTCAACACATAATTATGGAAAACTTTCGGGTAGGATATTAGAAGATTTGCTTTCGAATACTCGTCAGTTGGATGGTCAGGATGAAAAGAGAAATCCTGCTGACTTTGCTTTGTGGAAGAAAGCCGAACCTGAACATATAATGCGTTGGCCTTCGCCTTGGAGCGATGGTTTTCCGGGATGGCACATGGAGTGTTCTGCAATGAGTTTAAAATATCTTGGCGATCATTTCGACATTCATGGGGGCGGTATGGATCTGATGTTTCCGCATCACGAATCTGAAATAGCACAATCAAACATTGCTAACGATAAAGAGCCTTGTAAGTATTGGTTACATAATAATATGATAACAATAAACGGACAGAAGATGGGTAAATCTTTAGGGAATTTCATTACTTTAAATGATTTCTTTACTGGAAACCACCCTTCTTTAGAAAAGGCTTACACTCCGATGACAATTCGCTTTTTTATCCTACAAGCACATTATAGAAGCACTTTAGACTTCTCAAACGAGGCTTTGCAGGCTGCCGAAAAGGGTTTAAAACGTTTGATGCAGGCAATGGACACATTAAAGAAATTAAAACCTTCAGCCAACTCAACTTCAGATATAAGTGAGCTTAGTAATAAATGTTACGAGGCTATGAATGATGATTTCAATAGCCCTATTGTTATTGCTAATCTATTTGATACTGTTAGGATTATAAATGCAATTAATGATGGTAAGGAAACTATTTCTGCTGATGATCTTCAGAAATTAATGGATATTTACAATACTTTTATTACTGATATTTTAGGTTTGAAAAGTGAGACTGAAAACAATCAGATGGAAGTGATGGATGGCTTAATGAATATGATATTTTCTTTCAGACAACAAGCTAAATCGAATAAAGATTTTACAACCTCCGATAAGATAAGAGATGAACTCGTTAAACTTGGCATCTCTGTTAAAGATGCTAAAGAAGGTTCTACATGGACATTAGACAATTAATTCAAAACAAATTTAATTAAATAAAATAATTTTAATATGAAAAATAAAGCAATAATCATCATAAGTTCTCTTCTCTTTTTGGTTGTTTTTAGTTGCAATAATGATAAGAAGAAAGCAACTGATACCACAACTCAAACTGTTAAACCTACAGTAATTATCCCTGTGTTTAATGCTGATACAGCTTATAGATTTGTTGAAAAACAGGTTTCTTTTGGTTCACGCGTTCCTAATTCTAAAGCTCACGACAAATGTGCTGATTATATTATCAATATCTTGAAAGGATACACTAAAAATGTCACTGTTCAGGAGTATGTTGTAAATGCTTTTGATGGAACCCACCTAAAAGGCAAAAATATTATAGTGTCCTTTAATCCAGACACTACTAACCGCATATTTATTGCATCTCATTGGGATTCTCGTCCTTTTGCCGATTATGATCCTGACGAAAAGATGCATAAGACTCCAATTCCGGGAGCTAACGATGGCGGTAGCGGTGTTGGTATTTTAATGGAGCTAACACGTTTGTTGGCAGCAAAGAATCCTCCTATTGGTGTAGATTTTATTTTGTTTGATGTTGAAGATTACGGTGCACCCAAGTGGGCTAATTCCGACAACGAAGATAGCTATTGTTTAGGCTCGCAATATTGGGCTAACAATCCGCATAAGCCTGGTTATAATGCTAAGTACGGCATCCTTCTTGATATGGTAGGAGCACCGAATCCTACATTTTCGATGGAGGCTACTTCTATGTATTATGCTCCTGATATTATGCGTAGTGTATGGGAAACTGCAAAAAGAATAGGTTATGCAAAGTACTTTGTTCCAGACCAAACTTCCGGTTTGATTGACGATCATCTTTATATTAATAAGATAAAAAGAATTCCTACCATAGATATTGTTCATCATGATAATACTTCTAAAACAGGCTTCTATCCATTTTGGCACACTATGAAGGATGACATGACCAACATAGATAAAAATACGCTTACTCTTGTAGCTAATCTTCTGCTGACAGTTATATATGAGGAAAATTAATCCGTAAGGGGATAATAAGCTGCGCTATTTACATAAAAAGGGTTTTCTGTTGTTCGGTTTAGGACATTGACACAGAAAACTCTTTTTTTATTACACTCAGATTAATATTGTCAAATAAAATAGTGAATAAGTCGATGTTACTCTCAGATATTTCCTTAAAACTTAATGTTAATCAACATCACTCGGCACTTATTTCTCAAAACACATTTTAATAAATACTTTATTTTAATGATACTTTTAAATAGTAGTTTAAGTCAATCATACTAACCAGAAACCATTCAAAAAGCATTTTAAATCTATCTCTTGTAGCATTAGTTTCTCAAAACATAATTTGAAACGTTAATTGTTATGGAGATTCATTTAAAATGTATTTTAAACCATTCACAGATTTTGATATTCATTTAAAACTTCTTTTAAGACGTTCACATTTTCTTTGAATTGATTAAAACTAGTTATAAGGCATTAATTTATTCTGAGTATTGATTAAAACATCTTATAAGGCATTCTCAGAATTTGTGTATTAATTAAAACCACTTATAAGACATTCTCAAATTCTGCGAATCAATTAAAACATGTTTTAAGGCATTCACAAATTCTGCGAATCAATTAAAACGCATTTTAAGCCACAATTGCTTATGGGGATTCAATTAATGAGCTATTTAAGGAGTGTTCAATTTCGGAGATTTAATAATAATAAAAATATATATTATATCTATAACTAATTGTTATTAATAAAAGAAAACAAAAGATTATCTACGCAAGTTGTTGATTTTAAATATCATTTAAGTAAATAACTACAACAAATGTCGATTTAAAACATAATTTTATTAAATAATAAATTGGAAGAATATCTAAATATTACAAACCTTTAATTCTCGACAATCCAACCTTGGCTTTTTGCTGAATACTTGTCTTATATTCATTTGGATTCAATGTTAAACAGCGTTCGTAATAAAGTCGGGCTTTGCGATACTCTTTTTTGTTCTCATATATCAATCCTAATTGTAATGCTGAGTTGGCAGCAAAATAATAAACTTGGTTAGAGCCTTCTCGGATAGTTCTTTCGTAAAATGAATATGCATTTTCAATCTTATCCCATTCATGGTAAATTCGGGCATAACGATAATAATATTCTAAAGTATCTTTCTTATTTTTAAGATTTAATTTCTTAGCATTGTCTTGTAATACATTTAATGCTAGTTGATAATAACCACCATCGCACAAAAGCCTTGCTTTAAGCAAAACCACATTTGGGATGTTTTTATTTTCGGCCTCTCGCTGAGCTTGTTTGTCAATCTCTACAATATTATCACCACTTTTAAGAATCCTTTGCATGTATTCCTTATATTTTTTTTCATCATTATTTAATAAATAAAACCAAGCAATATGTTGCAACGAAGACTTAATATAATTATGACAAGGTGTTTTTTCAACATAATCAAAGAAATAGCGATAAGCATCTTTATCAAGCCTGTTTAATTTAGAAATACCTGCCAAATAACCCGGCGTATAAAAAGGATAGTACTGACTGCCTGCCGGGCAAGTTGTTAGTAAAGTAATAGCCTCATCATTAAGGCCATTGTAAACATCAATTTTAGCTTCTGAAACGCAAAGCATCGGATTTGTTTTAACTAGTTCAACTAATTTTGGATGTTGATAATATTTTTTTAGAGCTAAAGCTTCTTTTTTATTACCTGATAGATTAATCTGAATATTAGATAACAAAAACAAAGCTTCTGTTCTAAGATAATCGTATTTTTCGTTATTTATAGAAGCATCCAATAAGGTTTTTATCTCCGAAACTCCTTGTTTGATAGTCCCTTTAAAAGCTATAGCCTGAATAACCGATTTGTAATTATCAGGAACAGCATCAATTAATGCATGCATCAAACCAAGCCCTTTTAAATTTGGGATAAAGTCAGGATACATTTTATTGTTTTTATCTAAAAGAGAATATGCCTTTTTAATCTCCACACCTGCCTTCAAACCTTCCACAACATTAGTAATATTATCAATGAAAACAAGGCGAGCAATGGCCCACAACAAATAATAATCAGCAAGGCAACAATTATAATAAGGAGAGTTCTTATCTGCCTTTTCAAGACGTTTTAAGCGCGCATCTTTGTTGTTAATAAGTTTATTATAAGTATTTTTATCCTGATTGACAATTATTGAGAGAACATCAATATAATTATCAATATAATAGGGAATATCGTTGGATGGACTAATAATTTTTTCGGCATCAAGTATCTTTTTAGCTTCTGCAAACCTCATACTTAGAGTTAATGTATAAGCTTTGCGACATTGGGGATTAAAATCAAAATGAGCATACGAATTGCAGATAATAGAAAGGAAAAGTATGCTTATAATGAGTTTTTTTTTCATAATATTAGAAATAAAAAAAGAGGAAACATAATTATTTCCTCTTCAATTATATTTTGATTTAACTTAGTTATTAACTACGTCGTCAATACCTGAGTCAACTAAGATTCTACCACAATATTCGCAAACAATAATCTTTTTGTGCATACGAATATCTAATTGGCGTTGAGGCGGAATTTTGTTAAAGCAACCACCACAAGCATCTCTTTCAACCAAAACTACAGCCAGGCCATTTCTTGCATTCTTCCTGATCCTGTGATATGCTGTTAATAAACGATCCTCAATGAATTTTTGATTTTCATGAGATTTAGTCATTAATTCTTGCTCTTCTTTCTTTGTTTCAGCAATAATATCATCAAGTTCAGCTTTCTTTAAATCAAGATCGCCTTGACGTTCGTTAAGATTTATTTGAGCTTGTTCAACCTCTGATTTCTTTTCAGTAAGGCTAGCAGAATATTCTTTAATTCTCTTTTCGCAAAGCTCAATTTCCAAATTTTGAAATTCAACTTCTTTTGTTAATGAATCAAATTCTCTATTATTCTTAACATTTCTTTGTTGATCAGTATATCTTGCTATCAAATCTTTGCTTTCGGTAATTGCACTATGTTTTTCTACTATAGAATCTTCGAGACTCTTAATTTCTTGTACATAATTATCAATTCTTGTCTGAAGACCTGCAATCTCATCTTCCAAATCCTGTACTTCCAATGGAAGTTCGCCACGAATAATTCGGATCTTATTGATTTGAGAATCTATTTGCTGCAATGTGTATAAAGCTAACAATTTTTTCTCAATGCTAACCTCAAGTTCTTTACTGAAATCTTCTGACTGAATAAATTCATCAGTAATTTCAACACCTGCAACTTTTGATTTTGTTTTCAGTATTTTGCCTGTCTTAACCTTTTCATTATCATCGACTATTTTTGCCATGGTATATACAATTATTATTTAATGTAAAAAATTGGATTCGTATTTATATCTGAAATAAAAACTGCAAAGGTAGGAAATTTTTTGATAAGTAAAGCAGATAATAAATCTTTTGTATATTGCTCGCTCTCATAATGCCCTATATCTGCCAATATTATCTTGTTATCAGCTTCAAAAAAATCATGGTACTTAATATCGCCTGTCACCATAATATCAGCACCTGCCGCAATGCTATCATTTATTAAAAAGCTCCCTGAACCTCCACAAAAAGCTATCTTTTTAATTTTATTTTTTATTATTTTGGTATGACGAATACATTCGGTTTGAGTTATATCTTTTAATCTTAAAAGAAAATCTTCAGCTCTTTCTTCATTTTCTAACTCACCAATAATGCCACTACCAATATCTAATGACTTATTTTGTAAAGGAATTAAATCATAAGCCACTTCTTCGTAAGGATGAGAAGCAAATAATGCTTCAAGAATTTTACTTTCCTTATAAAAAGGATAAATTATTTCAATGCGAATTTCTTCCTCATAATGCAATTCATTAAGCTTGCCTACAAAAGGATTAGCATTATCTAATGCTCTGAAAGTTCCTTTGCCTTCGGTATTATAACTGCAACTATCGTAATTACCAATACTCCCTGCTCCACTATCAAACAATGCTTTCCTTACAATATCAGCATGACTCAACGGACAAAAAGTAATCAGCTTTTTTAAGATGTCCTTTTTAGGAGATAATATCTTTATATTCTTTAAACCAAGTTTTTCAGCAATGATACTATTTACACCATTAATTATATTATCAAGATTGGTATGTGCAGCATAAATTGCAATATCATTCTTGATTGCTTTAATAATTAGTTTCTCAACAAAGTTTTTTCCATTAATCTTTTTAACTCCTTTAAATATTAAAGGATGATGAGATATTACAAGCTTGCATTTCTTTTCAATAGCTTCATTCAAAACCTCCTCAGTGATATCAATACATACTAAAACGCCATTTGTTTCTGCATTCTTGTCACCAATAATTAATCCGGCATTATCATAGGACTCCTGTAGAGATAAAGGAGCTATAGATTCAATATATTCAGTAATTTCTCTTATTGTCATATTAAAATGTATGCTAGATTAACGTATAAAAATTGATTCTGTTTTATTGAGAGGCACAAAGATACTAAATTATTTGCAATAAGATGAAGTTTATTAAATATATTAATTAATTGTTAAACTTCACTTGGTATTCATTTCTTACGTAACTTTGCGACCTTATGTTCGTATAGTACGTTTAATTATTAAAAAAAGAATCTCAAATATGTTTGTAATTATTACTAAATGAAATTAGTTGGACTGTTACTCTTCCCCTTTTCATTATTATATGGAATAGTAGTTTGTTTTAGAAACAAACTATTTGATCTTAAGATATTAAAATCAGAGAAATTTAATTTACCTATTATTAGTATAGGTAATTTAACAATGGGGGGTACAGGCAAAACGCCTCACATTGAATATCTGATAAGGTTATTAGGAGGAGAAAATAAACTGGCAACCTTAAGCAGAGGTTATGGAAGAAGCACAAAAGGATTTCTTTTAGTTGATGATACGTCAAATGCTGAATCAGCAGGGGATGAACCTTTACAATACCGCAATAAATTTAAAGATGTTAAAGTAGCTGTTGACGAAAAGCGTTGCAGAGGTATTAAAACTTTAATTAATAAGTTTCCTGAAACAGATATTATTTTATTAGATGATGCGTATCAACACAGATATGTTAAACCGGGGCTTTCGATATTATTAACTGATTTTTATCGCCCTTTTTCTCATGATTATATATTTCCTTCCGGAACATTAAGAGAATTTAAAAGTGGTAAGAAAAGAGCAGATATAATTATAGTTACAAAGAGTCCTAGGATATTATCTCCAATAACTTGCAAATCTATGGAAGAAGATATGAAACTTCTGCCAAATCAACAGGTTTATTATTCTTATATAGATTATGGTGACCTTGTGCCATTAAACGAATATTCAAAAAGCATTACTACCAGAAAGTTTTCTTATATATTGATGTTTGCAGGAGTTGCGAACCCTTATCCAATGGAAGAACAGCTAAAAACATTAAGTGATACTGTTGAGGTTCTTAAATTTCAAGATCATTATCAATACAAAACTAAGGATATTCAAAAAATAAGAGATCATTTTGAGTCTATCTTTCCTAAGAATAAGGTTATTATAACTACAGAGAAAGATGCAATGAGAATTAAAGGTACTGTACTTGAAGAAATATTCGTAAATTTGCCGATCTTTTATATCCCAATAGAAATTAAATTACATAAAAAGGATAAAGAGAATTTCGACAATCAAATAATAAATTATGTTAGAAAAAATAAAGGAAACAACTGACTTCATCAATCAAAAAATAGATTTCGTTCCTGAGATAGGAATAGTGCTAGGGACAGGACTAGGCAACCTTACCAACGAAATAGAGATTAAATACAAATTAGCGTACGAGTCAATACCTAACTTCCCGGTTTCAACTGTCGAAGGTCATGGTGGACAATTAATATTTGGAATCCTTGGCGGGAAGAAAGTCGTTGCAATGCAAGGCAGATTCCATTTTTATGAAGGTTACACTATGAAAGAACTTACATTCCCGATAAGGGTAATGAAATTTCTTGGAATTAAGTTGTTGATACTGTCAAATGCCAGTGGTGGTATTAATCCAGGCTTTAATATTGGTGATATGATGATTATTAAAGACCAAATAAATCTTATGGGTACAAATCCTTTGATTGGAAAGAACTATGATGAACTAGGTGCACGTTTCCCTGATATGCATATTCCTTATGATCTTGATTTGATAGATAAAGCTATTGCAATATCTCAAAAGTATAATGTCAACTATCAGGTTGGTACTTATGCAGCTGTTACAGGCCCTACTTACGAAACTCCTGCTGAATATAAATATATGCATGTAATAGGTGCTGATGCTGTTGGGATGTCAACTGTTCCTGAGGTTATAGTAGCACGTCAGATGAATATTCCTTGTTTTGCTGTTTCTGTTATCTCAGATTTGGGTGTTGAAGGAAAGATTGTAAAAATAACACATCAAGAAGTTATAGAAGCTGCTAAAGCAGTTGAACCTAAAATGACCAAAGTAATTACAGAACTAATAGCTGATATTAATCTATAGATTAGACTTCTATTTTACTTCTGATAAAAATAAATGTTTATTAAGAGAATTAATTGATTATTATTGTGTAAATTTGCAATAGATTTAAGACAGTATCTCAAAATACTTTTATTTGTATTATTCAGTAATATTTTAGTAATAATGATTGAAAATAGATTAATTAACGACATTGTAAATAAAATAGCAAATAGATTTAATCCTGATAAGATTATATTATTTGGTTCGTATGCCAGTGGTAATCAAAATGAGGATAGCGATGTTGATTTATTAATTATAAAAGAATCATGTGAACCTATACAGAGCAGGGATTTTGAAATACGTAAATATTTATTAGGAACTGCTATTCCTCTTGATATTATTGTATATACTAATGCAGAGTTTGAAGAAGAAAAAAATAACAGATACTCTTTAATTAGTAATACATTAAAAACTTCAAAGCTTTTGTATGAACGAAAATAACAAATATATTAATGAATGGATAGAAAAAGCCGACCATGATCTTGGTTCAGCAAAAATTATTTATTCAAATATTCCAGAGTATTTTGATGTAATTGCATTTCATTGCCAGCAAGCTGTTGAAAAGTATTTAAAATCTACCTTAATATTTTTTGAAAAAGAATTTTCAAGAAGTCATGATTTAGTTTATTTATTAGAATTATTATCAAGAGAAATTAATATTGATAATGAAACTTTTGAAAAAGCTATTAGGTTAAATAGTTATAGTACACAAATACGTTATCCGAATTCAAAAATATTTTTAACAAAACAAGAACTTGAATTTGCTATTGAAGTTGCTGAATATTTTAGAGTCTTTGCAATTAAAACTATTGGTATTAGTGATAATACTGATTAAAATTAAACACTAATTTATTTCTAATTTAAAAAGCCCTGCATATTTATTGAGTATGCAGGGCTTTTTTGAAGTAATCTAACATCTTTTGAGGATTATTTTGTGTTCTTCTCTAAACTCTATAAAATATTACTAAATTGAAATCAATACATTATATTAAATAAACATATAAAAAGCACGAAAAAACCCACATTTAACACATGTGCGTTCACATTGCATCATTCTGCGTTCAGTTTTGATAAAGGTGCGTTCAGTTATGATCAATCTGACTTCAGATTGATCATAACTGACTTCAGATTAAATAAGGGTGGGTTCAGTTTGCATCAAGGTGACTTCACTCTTGCTTAAAGTGAACGCATGTTTCATCATTGTGACTTCACCTTTAACAATTGTGCGTTCACTTTGCATCAATGTGAACGCACTTGTACGCAAACTGAACGCAACCTTAATAATCGCATGTTTTAATCTAATAAATATTTATTTTAATAGAATCAATGAAAAATAAATCTAAATATTAATCCTATTTATATATTATAATCTGTTGAGTATCCTATCCAAATTATTTTTTATGATAAAATAAAACAAATAGTGCTTTAAGTAAAATTAAAATTAGTAGTTTTGCAGCTTCATTCAATATAACAGTTAATAATGAATAATCAGTTCGATCCAAAGCAAAACTACGAGGAATCTAAGAAGATAATCGGGTATGTGTCACGCAAAAAAGCGAAGCAGGAAGATTACAACCGTATCGGATTTATGTCTGGTTTGGAAGTGCATCAACAACTTTTAACTAAGGAAAAACTATTCTGTCATTGTCCGGCAGGCGTTTTTCAGAAGCCAAATGTATTCGATGCAGAAGTTGTCCGTCATATGAGGCCTACTTTAAGTGAATTGGGCGAGTACGATGGTACTGCCTTGATGGAGTTTAAAACCCGTAAGGAGATCATATACCGTTTAAAGAACGAAACTACTTGTACTTATGAGGTAGATGACACTCCTCCTTTTCCTATCAACAGAGAAGCTTTGGGTATCTCAATAGAGATTTCTTTACTATCTAAGTTTAATATTGTTGGTGAAGTACATATTACTCGTAAGCAATATCTTGACGGTAGTATCCCAACCGGTTTTCAGCGTACAGCTATTATCGGTGTCGAAGGGGAGATTCCTCTAAAGAATAAAAAGATACGTCTAATTCAATTAAGTATTGAAGAGGATTCATGCAGAGAAGTTTCCGACATTGGTCACACTCGTATTTATCGTACCGATAGATTGGGGATGCCTTTGATTGAAACAGTTACTTATCCTGAGATGCTTAATCCTGATGAGGTGATGGAAGCCTGCAATTATATTCGTTTCCTCAATCGTAGTACTAATCATGTGCGTACGGGTATTGGTGCGGGTCGTCAGGATGTAAATGTAAGCTGCAAAGGCGGCACACGTATCGAGATAAAAGGGGTGGCTCATACTAAATGGATACCTGAGTTAACTCATAACGAATGTTATCGTCAATGGGCTTTACTTCACGTAAGGGAATTATTATTAGCTAAGATTAAGGATACTGCTACTTGGAAACCTGCTAACAAGAAACTTGACTTCTATAAACTAAAGTTCCCTTGCGATGCTATTAAGTTGGCTAAGGAAACAGGTTTAAAGATATATGCTGTTAATCTTCCTGATTTTAAAGGGATATTATCGCACTTTACACAACCCGGCAAGATGTTTGCTAACGAAATAAGCGAGCGTTTAAAGGTTGTTGCCTGTATTGATCAACCTAACATGACGCATTCCGAAGAGCTTTCGGCTTTAATATCAGGTGATGATCAGAGTTATATCCGTGGTTTGTTTAATGCAAATGTTAACGATGCTCAGATTATCTTTTGGGGTCCTGAGGCTGACATTAAGACTGCTTTAGAGGTTATCGAAGAACGTTGTCGTATGGCTTTTCTTGGCATTCCACAGGAAACAAGAAAATCATTTAAAGATGGTACAACTATCTTCGAAAGAGTGCTTCCTGGTGCCGATCGTATGTATCCTGATACTGATTCAAAACCGATTCCTTTACCCGAAGAGTTGATTGTTGAGTTAAGAAAACATCTTCCTGAAGAGGTTATCGATCGTTATAATAAACTAGTGACTTGGAATATTCCTGAAGATACCTATACTTATATTTTTAAGAAGAACCTGTTCCCACTTGTCGAAAGAATTATCAACGAACTTAACATTAATCCTATGTTTGTGGGTACTTTCTTCGGACATTATCTTAAATGTGTTGAAGGGCAGTATACCAAAGGCAGAGAGTTTAAGTACGAGATGATCTTTGGGTTGCTTAAATATCTGCAAAATCATAACATTGATCTGCAACTTGCCAAACGTATGATAACTGTTATCTACGAACATCCTAAGATGGATTTCGAATCGGTGCTGACAAGTATTAACTTTAAAAAGATCAACAAAGAAGAGATCGTTAAGCATATACCTTTTCTTAAAGAAAAGTTTGCAAAGATACGTATATCAAACCAGGCTGAAGACGAAATCAACTGGATAATGGGCGAATTGTATCAAATGGCTTTAGGAAATATCGCTTTAAGCGAGCTTAAGAAACTAATTTAAGAGACTAAAGTTTGGAGTTTGGAGTGCCTAAAATTATAATACAAAAGAGAGGCTGTCATTAGTTTGGCAGCCTCTCTTTTTCTATGTTGTCATCGCGAGGAGGGACGACGAAGCAATCTCTTCTTCTTTTAAAACTTTAGGCACTTCAAACTTTAGGCATTTTAGGCACTCTTTTCTATTCTTTTATAAACTTCCTTATTATTGTTTCTTTATCTGAGCTTAGCTTTAAAATATAAACGCCATTTGCGAAAGCGGAAGTATTAATAGTAGCTTTCTTATTATTAATAATAGATGTATATATGGTTTGCCCGATAATGTTTTTTATTTCTAGTTTCTGTTCTGTATTTAGGTTTGTTTCTATTGTAAGTTCTTCTTTTGCAGGATTAGGATAAAGGGCAATGCGATTAACTAAATTGCTTTCAGCTATCCCATCATAATTAAAATGAACAATATTAGAGGTGTCGGAGCTACAACCAATCACCGGAGTAGCTATCACAAAATAATCACCGGTTTGTTGAGGGGTGTAATTTATATAGTTTGCATTATTAATGATCCCCGTTGCCAAATTATACCATTGATTACCTGTAGTTGCATTTGATAAAAGCATAAAACCTATATTCGTAACTATAGGGGTAGGTGGCTTAGGACTAACTATAACCACTGCACTGTCGGACTTTACACAACCATATACATTTATCCCCGACACAACGTAAGTAGTTGTTGTGTTTGGATAAACCATCATAATCGGGTAGGTAAATCCATTAGCCCAAAGATAGGATAAAGCATTTCCTGTCACCGTTAATAATATGGTATCGCCTAAACAAATAGCAGCTGAATTAACATTAACTATTGGGGCAGGAAGCACTGTAACTACAGCAGTATCATTAACAATACAACCTTCGGAGCTTATAGCTGTAACTACATAAAAAGTTGTAGTATGGGGATCAACTACTTTTGTAGATCCCCAATATAAACCATCATCCCAAGTAAATGAATCAGCACCGGTTGCGGTTAATGTGGCAAACGAACCATCGCAAATGGTATCGCTATTAACAGCTATAATAAATGCCGGAAGTATCTGAATAGTATGCGTCATAGTAGAAGACATCCCACCTGAATTTTGTATATGAAGACTAACATTATAGACTCCGGTATCACCATAAGTATGAGGTGTAGGAAATTGAGTGGTATCATGACTACCATCACCAAAATTCCATGAATAGTTAGTTATAGGTAACGTACTTACACTATAGTCTGTAAAATTAACAGTTAGCCCACTACATATAACAGTTCCCGAAGCAAAATTAGCGATAGTCTTTTCGCAAACAGATTGAGAATTCCAGCAACCACCTGTTGAGGCACTTATTCCCCAGTAAACATTAGGATTGCCCGAGAAGATATTATCAACAAAATTACCTGTATATTTAATAGTAGGTGTGGTAGGCAGCGTAGTAGCATTGCCAAAATATATCTTTAAAGTCCCAGTACCTGAAACTGTAGGAGTCCAAACTATACGAAACAAATGATCTAAACCATCTGATACATTGGCAGGAAAACCAACTGCTGAATCAGGGGGGGCTAATTCGTTAGTAGTGCCATGTAATTCGTCACCATTTTTATTAATAGAGATGTGAGGATAAGGGGGGTCGGTTGAATTAAAAGAATAAGTATCCATAACAATACCCACCGATGGAGTGATGCCATGAAAGCCTACTCCACCGCCACCGCCAAACACGCCGGGGCCAACAGGTTGAAGGATGAAAGATATTCCATCGCCGCCACAATTAGCTCCTCCATCGTAATTTATATCAGCGCGATTCCCAAAATTAAGTGAGATAGTTATGTCAAAAGCTTGCATTAGATTAACCATATAGGCATTCCAAATTGCTCCGGCCTGATCGGTAGTACTGGTAAGATTGTAACATCCCGTTGTACTCATTGCGGTAGTTGAACCGGCTAAACTATACTGTTGTGCATTTGCAATGTTTATTGCAAAGACTGCAATTATAAGAAGATGTATTTTTTTCATTTTATAAATGTTTAGGAGATTGCTCTCTTTTTTTAATTTGTAAAAGTAAGTAAAATTACTAACGCTACAATTTTATTTATTTATTATTTTGCTAAAGAACTCTTTTAAGTTCTTTTTCTTAATAAAACCATCTTCCAATATTTTTGGATTATGACATCTTATATTATTAATATCGTAGGTCAAATTGATAGTATAAGCAAAATTCCAGAGGATGTCTTTCCGTCGCCAGTGAGTAAGACCCACCGAGTAATTTGCGACATATACAATTTTGCACATAAGAGCCACAGAGCAATTCATGGCATATACAATTTTGTATATAAGACCCAGAAACTTTTTGGTGCCTTCAACATTTTTGCTGATAAGACCCAGAAGCCTTTTAGTGCCTTCAACATTTTTGCTGATAAGACCCAGAAGCTTTTTGGTGTCTTCAACATTTTTGCTGATAAGACCCAGAAGCCTTTTAGTGCCTTCAACATTTTT
>JBAXLO010000003.1:0-49080 GCA_037134755.1 Bacteroidota bacterium
ATTAAACCTTTTGACGAAATTACTAATAATTTCCTTCGCGGGATATGAATAATTAGGAATTAATAATACAATTTAGAATTAATAATTAAGAATTAATAATTAATATTTTGAAGACATCTTATCATATCAAGAAAAACTTAAGATTTTTCTTTTGCATTAACCCAATTGGAGATAAATAACGATTAGGAATTGGGGATTTATCCCTGATATATTAATGTAAAGTCAGGGATAAATCCATTTATTACTTTCATATCTTATTCCCAAGCCTGAAGGCTTGGGTTAACACATAATATTTATCAAATCAAAAAATAAATCACAAAATTTTACTTTTACATCAACCCATTAGTTTAAATATCCTTCGAAATCGTGATATGGTCGTCCCGTATGGCGTATGGTCAATAACATCAATGTTTTTATAATCCCGTATGGCGTGACATAAAAAACATTGCTGATTTATCCATCCCGTATGGCGTGACATAAAAAACATTGCTGATTTATCTATCCCGTATGGCGGGACGTTTAAAACATTGCTGATTTATTAATCCCGTGTGGCGTGACGTATAAAACATTGCTGATATTAATGATTCACCAACTGAAACGTGTATAACATTATATTTACATACATTACATTTAATATGTAGCCTATATATCAAACGCTTAAATATATCTTGTAAATAAATATCATTATTATCATTATTATTTAACAAAACCGATAAATAATGTGTAATTTTGTAAACTAATTATGGTGCGTTTAATCTCATATAGAGATTTTATAACAGGCACACCTTTATAATTCAGAATTTTCGGAGTTTCTATATCAAAAATGATACTCAACCCTGCTTTTGAATAAGCAATAGTATCTTACCTCATTTTTTTTATCTTATTATAAATTATTAAAAAATTAATCGTTATGAATACATATTTAATAACCATATTTGTTTTATTACTGTCATCTAGCAGATTAAGCTATGTACAACTGCAACAATTGGGAATTTCGCTATTAGCAAAACTGAAATTAGAACCAGTAAGCGACGACATCACTTCGATGATAACCAGACTTGATGAAGTACTTACACGTTACCTTACGGGATTAATTCAATGGAAGAGTGATAAATCAAGAAAAATAGGGAAAGTAGATGCCTTTTCTAAAATTGTTTTAACAATACCTTTTATACTTGATGGCTATATAACCACTGTAAAAAACGCAATGCCGGGCGATAAGAATGTTTTATTGGTGTTGTTTACCAATAATATTTCCATTTATTATAGAGGCAAACAGTTAGATATATTAAATGCCTTTACAAATTTAAGCAAACTATTGCTCGATCATCCTGATTTAGCAATCTTAAAAATAAAAGTCGATGCTTTTATACTTACACTTCAAGCTGCTTACGATTCGAAATCTAACATAAAAGATAATGTTAAAATAGACAGTTCTAATATTATTGATCTACACACTGAATTAGGATATACTATTTTAGGAACTTTTGGGTTATTGATTAGTCATTTTAGAACCAATGTTTTTAAAGTTGAACGTTTTTTTGATCGTAGTATTTTAATCCATAACAAAAACAATCCTGAAAAACTACGTGCAAACCAAGTCCTGATTGATATTGCTTCAGGAATTACCATAAATGCATCAAATACAACTATAATTAAAAATGGTTATTTTATTTTTGAAGGTTTTACCGATGCAGTTGTTTGCATCTGGACAGCCCCAACAACTGATTCTCCTGTTCCGGCAAAGGTATTTGAATTAAAAGGTAAGGATAAAATAGGAGCAAAAGTTAATGATTTGGGAAGTGCTTTGAACACTTTCTTGTTATTTAAAGTTAAAGAGGGTACAGACCCGGGCAAGATTAAAGTAACATGGACAAAAAGGAAATAAAATAAAAATTACAAATTACGTTTAGTCATACCGTAATTCGTAATTGTTTCTAACTTTAGGCATTTTAGGCAATTTAATTAATTATTGGAACAGTAAATGTAAATACCGACCCAACACCTTCTTGGCTTTCTGCCCAAATCTTACCACCATGTTTCTCAACAAAATCTTTGCAGAGAATCAACCCTAAACCTGTACTAAGTTCGCCTTCGGTACCAGCTCTATTAGTTTTGCCATCAAGTTTAAATAGATTTTCAACTATCATACTATTCATTCCAATCCCTGTATCTTTAATTGAGATTTCAATATCCTCATCTGTAGTTTGAGTGTAAACATTTATCTTTCCTCCTTTTTCGGTAAACTTTACTGCATTGGAAACAAGGTTACGGATAACGGTTTGTATCATATTTGAATCAGCATAAACCTTAAGATCATTATCTATATCACAAATAATTTCAATAGCCTTATTACGGGCTGTTTCATTAACTGATTTCGAACATTCATCAACTACTTCGTGTAGATTTAACATTTCCGGATTATATGCAATCTGTCCTCTTTGCATCTGCGACCATTCCAAAAGATTCTCCAATAAATTAAAGATATTACTAGCCGATTGATTGAGATTCAACATTAACTCTTTTTGTTCATCAACAGGAATCAGCTCCAAATCAGCAGCCATCATCTCTGTTAAAGCCATAAAACCACCAAGCGGATTGCGAAGATCATGAGCAATGATAGAGAAGAACTTATCCTTTTGAGCATTTAACTTCTGAAGTTCCTTGCTCTGCTTACATATCTTAAGATGAGTAGCTACACGCGCTTTTACTTCTTCGGCCTGAAATGGTTTGGTAATATAATCAACACCCCCCGAATTCAAAGCTTTTACAATATCTTTAGTATCATTTAATGCACTTATAAAAATGACGGGAATATCATTTAAATTAGGATCCTCTTTCAACCTGCTGCACACCTCGTAACCATTCATATCGGGCATCATAATGTCAAGAAGAATTAAGTCGGGCTTTTCTTTTTCGGCAACCTGTAAGGCAAGATTTCCATTAGGAACAGGTCTTACTTTATAGCCTTCTCCTTTTAATATATCGCCCAACACTTTAAGATTGGCAGGCACATCATCTACAATAAGAATATTGGATATAGTAGTAGTGTTTTCTTTAGTAACATTCATAATTTTAGTTTCTTATTTTTTTAATATTTGTTGTAACTTTTCGTAATCATAATTATTAGCTAACGTTAAAAGGTATTTAGTAAGCACAGGATTTAATGTTTCAATACTTTTAATTTGTTTGATTAATAAATCTAAATCAGCAACAGCTAAAGCATTTGACATCTGCAAAATTAGTTTATCAGGCAAATTTAAAATCCCTTTACTAATCATGTCAGCATCCGGAATGTTTGTTTTAGGAGCTGAAACTACCTCGTCATAAATATAATTAATATTCATAACCTTTCCAATACAAGTGTACAATTCATTTTTCCTGAAAGGTTTTCGGATATGCCCTTGCAAGTTAAGCAGGTCGATTCTTTTCTGCTCATCCTCAAACGAGCTTGCAGTTACAGCAATGATAGGCGTTAGTTTTCCTTTATCAGTAAGTTTAATTAATCTGGTAGCCTCATAACCATCCATAACAGGCATACGCATATCCATTAATATCAAATCAGGATTCCATTCTTCAAACTTCTCAATTGCATCCACCCCATTAACAGCCTCTTTGGTCTCGAAACCAACCATAGTAAGAAATTTAACAACTACTCTTAAGTTCTCAATCTTATCGTCAACAACTAATACACGATATACTTTTTTTCCTTTTTCTAAACTAATAATCTGTTTTGTGTTAGACTCTTTAACTTTCTCGGACTCACTCTCAACAATTTCAACTTTAAAAGTAAATACCGAACCTTTACCAACCTCACTGCTTACACTTATATTACCTCCCATTAATATCGCTAACTCGCGACTAAGTGCCAAGCCTAAACCTGTACCGCTGCCTTTATTGATACCAGTACTGGTTTGAACAAAGTGTTGAAAGAGAGATTTCATTTCTTCTTCGGATATTCCAAGACCGGAATCCTGCACCTCTACAATCAAATAACTTTTATCGTTGATAACTTTATCAATGCGAGCTCTTATTGCTATGCCTCCTTCATCAGTAAACTTAATAGCATTACTTATTAAATTAATAAATATCTGACGTAATTTATGTTCATCAATTACAATAAACTTAGGAAGATCATGGGCTATATCAAGTATAAACTGTAGTTGTTTTGATTGAGCCTGTTCCTTAAAGATCACCTGCATATCTTCTAATAAAGTATGCAAATTAATATTTGTAGGATTAATAGTAACACGACCTGCTTCAACTTTCGAAAGTTCAAGTATGTCATTAATTAGCATCAATAGATGTTCACCTGCATTAATTATCGAACCAATATATTCTTTTTGCGCATCAGTTGAAAGAGGGTCACGATCAATTAGCTGAGAGAATCCAATAATAGCATTCAATGGTGTTCGTATTTCATGCGACATATTAGCAAGAAAAATACTCTTAGCTTTGTTAGCTGTTTCAGCTTTTTCAGCCATATCATTAGCTTTAGCAGCTGCCATTCTTTCGTTAGCAAGAGCTAAATCTAATTCTTTATTCTTTAATTCAATTTGAGAAGTATAATTCGCTAGCTTTTCTTCCGAATTTTTACGCTCCGTAACATCATATATAATAGCATGTAAAATAGGATTCTCACCAAAATATATTTTACTTACCGAAACTTCAACATCTCTTATTGTATTATCCGACAAACGATGTTGAAAAACAAATTGCTTCCCTTTTCCTTCAATTACTTCATTAATATATTTTTTAGTTTCAGGAATAGCTAATGTATTAATATCAAAGATATGTAAGCTTAGTAATTGTTCATGCGAATAGCCATAAAAAGACTGAGCTGTTTCATTAGCATCAATAATTTTGCCATCTTTGGGATCAACAAGTAGCATAACAGTTGAATTCTTCATAAACTGATTATGATAAGATTGCTCACTTTCTTGAAGTATATTACGAGCAACCCCTAACTCTCGGTTTTTTCTCATCATAATAATAAGAGAAACTGTTACAACTATAAATAATAGTATAGCAATACAAATTAGACTCCCTATAATCCAAGCTCTATAATGTTCATATATACTTGTTCGAGGATTTATAAACACTGCTTGTGAATTAATACTATCCGGAAGAATAATTTTATAATGTTTAAGAACCATGTCATCAAACATCCATGCATTGGGACTCTTTAGTACAGGATGTATATCAACAATCTGTTTACCGTTTAAATAGGATAGCAAAAGATTAGCAGCAGATTGTCCATGATTACGACCACTTGTAACATATCCTCCTAACACTCCTTCTCTAATATAACCGTCTTCCATACTGATAATAACACGACCTGTTTTTACAAGACTCTTCATAATATCACGTAGTGAAAGAACTTCTCCTTTAGCATCTACCATCCCACCAATAGTGGTAAGAAAAACATACTTACCGGGAAGAGAATGAAGTTGAGAGAGCACGAGATCCAACCTTTTTTGAACAATAAAAGTAGTGCGCAGTTTAAATAAATCTAAATCTTTTCGAGCATCTCTTTCTATTGCTTTATAAGTATTACTACCGTCACCGATAAAGACAAGATCATTGGCATCTTTATCCATACTCAAAAGCCATTTAAGATTTGGAGTAACGTCTTTAAGTTCAAAAACTCCGGTAAAAAAATTAGAATCTAAACTAGTTCTTATATTATAGTTATTAATCCCTGAAAAGAAAACAGGAACTCCGGGAAAAACATGAGATAAATGATCCCGTGCAAATAATAATGCGTCATCATCAGTAACATAAATTGCTTTTGGTATATAATCTTTATACTTTATGAGTAAATGATTTTCGAATTCTCCGGCATAAGATTCTTCGTAAGGATGACGTTTGGTGTCCAGATATTCAACACAAAAAGAAGCGTTAACTTTTACATCTTCTGTAATAGCTTGTATAAAACCTTTATGCTGACTTTGAGTCCAGGGATATTCCTGAGAGTAGGAATGCAACACAAATATTTGTGTTAAAGGCTCTGCAGATGCAAAAAAAGAAAACAAGATACTTAATATAAAAGTAAGAAAAGACGCTCGACTTAGATTTTGTGTACTCATTGTGTCTTAATTTTTAATAATTGTTTCAAATTATCATACTCATAATTATTAGCAAGAGTCATCATGTGAAGCGAAAGTTTTGAATTCTCCAAGCTTACATTATTAATAAGTTCAATAAGTGTGTCCATATCTGCAACAGCAATAGCATCCAACATCTTTGATACAAGATCAACAGACAACTTAGCAATATCTGCCACCATTTCTTTATCGTCGACTAGATATTTTTCTTGAGCAATCTCAACAACATCATCATAAACATACTTTATTCCAAGTATTTTCTCGATAGTGCTAAACAATTCGTTCTCACGAAAAGGCTTGCTAATATATCCTTGCATATTAAGCATCTCAGCTTTCTGATGATCCTCTTCAAACGTGCTTGCAGTGAGGGCAACTATTGGAGTAAGCTTCCCTTTTTCTGTTTGTTTAATAATACGGGTGGCCTCGTAGCCATCCATTACAGGCATGCGTATATCCATTAAAATAAGGTGTGGATTCCACTCTTCGAACTTAATAATTGCATCGGCTCCATTAATTGCTTCTTTTGTTTCGAAGCCAACTAGTTTTAAAAGACTGGTAGCCACTTGTAAATTCTCTTCTTTATCATCCACAACCAAGATACGACAAGGTGCTTCGCTCTTATCAATATTTAGTACTCGTTTAACATTCTTTCCTTTGACCGTTTCTAAATTCCCTTCTTTTATTTCCACATTAAGTATAAAGATAGAACCTTTACCAAGCTGACTACTTACTGTGATTTCGCCACCCATCAGCACGGCTAATTCACGGCTAAGTGCTAATCCTAAACCGGTACCACTACCTTTTTTGATCCCACTGGTTGTTTGCACAAAATGCTTAAAGAGATTGCCTAATTCTTCTTGAGGAATACCGTATCCTGAATCCTGAATCTCAACAATTAGTTTGTATTTATGCTCCTCATCTACAGTTGTATTATCAACTTTAGCACGTACAGCTATTCCTCCATGTTCAGTAAACTTAACAGCATTACCAATAAGGTTTATAAATATCTGACGCAATTTGTTTTCATCAACAATAACATATTGAGGAAGGTCATCAGCTATTTCGAATATTAACTGAAGGTGTTTAGATTCGGTTCTTTCCTTAAAAATCATTTGCATGTCGTTTAGCAGCACATGCAAATCAATATTAGTAGGATTTAAAACCACCCGACCGGCTTCAACCTTTGATAATTCTAAAATATCATTAATGAGTGATAAAAGATGTTCGCCGGCACGTATAATCGAAGCGTTATATTCTTTTTGAGTGTCAGTTAAAAGATTTTCGCGATTCATCAATTGAGAGAATCCAATAATCGCATTCAATGGAGTTCTTATTTCATGCGACATGTTTGCCAAAAATATACTCTTGGCCCTGTTAGCCATTTCGGCTTCTAGCTTCGTTTTTAGCAGTCCGGCTTCCGTTTTCTTTTGTTCGGTGATATCCCAATTAGTACCTATCATACGCAAAGCATTTCCGTCCTCATCCCGTTGAACAATTGCCATTGCTCTGATATTATGGATGGAACTATCAGGCCAAACAACCCTAAACTCAGTATCATATTCTTTTTCACCTGTAATGGCCTTCTCAAATTCTTCATCACGCCTAACTTTATCTTCAGGATGAATACCTTTACACCAAACTTCATTGGCATCTTCATAAGTTGTTTTGTCAACTCCATAAAGTGCAAACATCTGATCATCCCATAGCATGGTATTATTTACAATATCCTTGTCCCAAACGCCAACACCACCTGCAAGGGTAGCCAATGCCAATCTTGTAGATATTTGTTTAAGCTTATCTTCTGCCTTTTTCCTTTCAGTAATATCTCTGCTAATGCCAAGGATTCCAATAAGTGAGCCATCTGGACCAAGATAGGGGGTTTTCAGGGTGTCAAAAAGCACTTTATGTCCATCAGGATAAGTTGTCCATACATCATTATGGCTTGAAATCCTTTGCTCCATAATTTTTTGGTCGTGCTTTAAAAAAGAATCAGCTATTTTTTTATCAAAAAGATCATAATCAGTTATCCCAGCAATATCATCTTTTGAACGATTTGAAAACTCAGAGAATGCAGGATTCCCGCCAAGATAAACACCATTAATATCTTTAAAGAAGATAATATCAGGGATAGAATCGAGTAAGGAACTTATCAAGCCTGCATGACGTTTTAACTCTTCTTCGGCTAACTTACGCTCTGTAATATCACGTTCGACAAACAAAATACTGGATGGGTTCCCTTTAGAGTCTCTTAAGACTGCTGAATTTACATCACAGTTGAATCGAGTATTATCTTTCCTGATAGCAAGATATTCTGTAATCTTTTGATCTTTTTTACTCTCAAGTAATTTATGAATGTTCGCATTTAATAGTTGATGATCGGAGCTATCAATAAAATCGAAGATTGTTTTTTTAGAATATTCATCTTTTTGATCTAAAGTATAGCCATGCATCTCTGCAAGTTTCTCTGACATTAGTTGAAGTTTGCCATCCAATGACACCATTCCAATACCGTCAGGGGAAGCTGTAATAATAGCTTCAAATTGCTGAATGCTTTGGAGTAATGCTTCCTCAGCTTTCTTTTGAACTGAGATGTCAACAAAGCTTTCAACAAGCTTATCCTTGCCATCTATCTGAATTCTTTTAACAGTTTTGAGTACTGCCAACTCAGTTTTATCGGCACAAATCAAAACCCTTTCCGAATTATCTATTGTTTGTCCTTTATCACACACTGGGCATGAGTTTTCTTGTGCAGGACAAATATATTGATGACATTCGCGACCAACAATTAGCTCTTCTCTTTCGCCAATCAACAAGGCTGCAAATGTATTTACCCTCTCAATGATACGTGTTTCAGGATCAATAATCATTATACCAACAGCAACAGTTTCCAACAACGAACGTTGAAGGTCTTCACTCTCTTTGAGCTTGTTTTCCATTAGCCTTCGCTCGGTAATATCCTCTTTGATAGCAATAAAATGTGTAATCTTTTTATTGTCATTCATTATAGGTGAGATGGATGCAAACTCCCAATAGAGTTCTCCATTCTTTTTCTTGTTATGCATATCACCACGCCACTCTTTGCCTGCTAATATTGTCTTCCATAGATCTTTAAAATGCTCATTAGGTCTATCTCCCGACTTTAAAATGTTAGGGTTTTTACCAATAACTTCCTCTTTACAATAACCGGTAAGTGAACAGAACTTCGGATTTACATATTCAATAATACCATTTACGTCAGTGATAACTATAGATGCAGGGTTTTGCTCAACTGCTTTTGACAATTTCAAAGTTTCTTCAATGGCTTGATTACGCTCTTCTATTAGCTTTATAAGAGAGTCGAACAGATACTTACTATCAGAAGTGGTATTCTCATCTACATTATAATTTTTCCGATCCGAAGGATTGAGTGCAAAAATAGCTTCTTTTATCTTATTTATAGTGTCTTTCTGAACCTCAGCATCATTCTTATGCTTTTGAAAAGCATCCCTAAGTTCCTGCGAACTTATTTCTATTGAGTTTTGAAGCAACTGTGTGTCGTCTTCAAACCCAAAATATGTGTTATTAATATCCTCAATAACCCCCAATAATTCCTTGGGCAGATTATCTACAGAACCAAAGTGTTTTTTAATCTGACGAGCCAATAATTTATTCAAGTGGTTTTCCATAAAATTTATGGTTTATATTTCTTTAAAAAGAGTAATAGTCATTGTTTGGTTATGAAGTTCGCAATGTTGTTCAAATGGTTTCAAAGGACATATCTCGCCGTAGGAATAAAAACCGGTCATAGTCGCTTTATCACCAATCACCTCACGAATAGTCTCAAGTTCTTCTTCCACCCTTTGCTTTAACACCAATTTTCGTCCAACACAACTAATCAGAATTGCAAGTTCAGTGTCAGAATACTGAAGACTTGTCGTGGCCATTTCAGCAGCTCCATTAGCACCATCAATCAAACGGTCGAGACTGGCTTTCATAAGCCTTACATATTCCCCTTGTGGGACATCACCTGCAAAAACCATGCTGCCATCAATTTCGTTAACTGCTAATACTGTTCGCACAAGCGATGTTTCTGAATCTTTCAACCTTAAACTTAAAGGGAATAGCAAAGCAGATGAAGGAAGGTTGGCTGCATGATCGCCTAAGTACTTTTTGTATAGATCTAAAGCTGGTTGTCCATCCAATTCGTACAAAATATTTCCTTTTGATTTGGTCACTTCTCTATCAACACCAAAAGAATCCCAGCCGCCCATCGACCCATAGCCTACTTTTAAGCTTTTACCATAAAAACCGATAGCCAACACCAGATTCTTTACACCGGCTTGATTATGCACAATCACTGTCTCGGCAAAATTAGCCTGATCGCCAGCCAAACCTCCGGTAATAGGTATTCTATTTTTGAGTTTATCGTTCAAGCCTTTCGTAAGTTCGCTTCCATTGATATTTAAGCCTTCAGATAACACTAATACATGCACCAATTCTTCATTATCGAGTTTAACTGCAAGCTTTTCACCTATGCTGTAGCTCTCATCCATAGCGCTGATGAACTCAGAAGCTATCTCAACAGTTGATTTCTCTAACCAAACGGCCGTACAAACAATATTACTGTTAAACACTTCTTCCTGACATATCTCACCAGAAGTCGAACAGCCGACAATTTGAGCTGTAGGATAAGTTTTCTTTACATAATCAATATGTTGTTGCTCTTTGAGCATATCTTTGTTGCCAAACAAAAAGACAATCTGTGCTTTTTGGTTTAGATTTAGTTCATTTTTATTAGCCCATCCCTGACTTTGATTGTAAATAATTTGTTCTGTTTTCATTGTGTGTTTAGTTTTAGTTATAAATTCTTTTTTATTAATGCTAAAAATTGTTTTTCAATCTAAATTTGTCGTCTAATATTTTACAAATGTAAGGATATTTTATTAATATAGATGAACTAAATAAAAAACAATACCATTTTTAACAAATTAATAACATTAGCGACTATAAGTTTAATGTAATTCAACGAATGAAAAGCATTATTGTTATAGTTTTTCTACAATATTAACACCAAATCCAAACTAAGCTGTAACAAGATTCAAAGAGTTTGTTATAATATTTTAAAATAAAGATATTAATTATTGACAAATAACATATTACTCGCTCAAGCAATATCAAGATCATTAAAAGGAGAAGCGGCTTTAGTAAAAAAGATGACCACCGTTGGTACAGTGGTCATCGCTCTTAACTAAAATCGAATTAATAAAAACTATTGTAAACGCAACGTAGAGTTTTAATTTTCTGATTCTACCAGATTATATTGTTTTAAGAATCCTGTAAAGTCGAAGTAATCTCTTTCGAAAGTAGCTTCGTCAATATTATATTTTAAGAGGATAAAATTCATGATACCATCAAAGTTTTTTTCATCTTTTAGCATATTAAAAACTTCTATCCCTATAGGATTAAGTGTAAAGAATTCTCCTGTTAATGGATTGAAAAGGAAACCCGATTCACTGATAGCCACATTTTTATTTATTTTCATTATCATTTGTTTTTTTGATACATTTCTTACAAATTAACTTTACAATATTACTTCCATATAGTTGTTTTGATGTTACAAGATTTACAGATATTGTTATAACATTTTCAATTTTTAATACTAACCTATAATAAACAGTTCATCATAATAGTAATAATCATTTACTATTTACATTAAATACTTTCAAAGGTCTCGAAAAAGATGACCACCGTTGGTACAGTGGTCATCGCTCTTAACTAAAATCGAATTAATAAAAACTATTGTAAACGCAACGTAGAGAATTTAATTTACAATAATGAATTTGTAGAGAATTATTACGTTGCAAAAGTAATCCTACTTCAACTTGTACACAACTAATATAGGTGAACCATCCAAATTGATAGGTAAACTACCCTTTTATAAAAAAGAGTCTCCCTCTTTTAATTGAGAAAGACTCTTTTGTATTTTAACTTCAAGTACTGTAAGTATTTTAAGTACTTCAAGTACTCTCTTATATTATTTCAACCACTTATCGAGCCAGCGGAAGAAAGTTCTTTGCCATAGAATACCGTTTTGTGGTTTCAACACCCAATGATTTTCGTCAGGGAAGATAAGTAGTTCGGCAGGAACACCTCTAAGCTTTGCAGCATTGAAAGCTTGCATGCCTTGTGAAGCCAAAATACGGAAGTCTTGCTCACCATGAATACATAATATCGGTGTATCCCATTTATCAACAAACAAATGTGGAGAGTTTGCATAACTTTTCTGAGCTATCTTATTGTTTTTATCCCAGTAAGCACCACCTAAATCCCAGTTTACAAACCACATTTCTTCGGTTTCCAGGTATTGTGATTCTAAATTAAACATACCATCATGAGCTATGAAAGCTTTAAAACGTTTGTTGTGATTACCTGCTAACCAATACACTGAAAAACCACCATAACTGGCACCTACGCAACCAAGTTTATCTTTGTTAACGTAAGGTTCTTTACACATCTCATCAATTGCAACTAAGTAATCCTTCATGTTTTGTCCACCATAATCACCACTAATCTGTTCGTTCCATTCCTGACCGAAACCAGGCAAACCTCTACGATTTGGAGCAACAATAATATAATTATTAGCTGCCATTATCTGGAAATTCCATCTATAGCTCCAGAACTGACTAACAGTTGTTTGTGGGCCACCTTCACAATATAATAAAGTAGGATACTTTTTAGTACTATCAAAATCTGGAGGATAAATTATCCATGTATGCATGTCTTTGCCATCGGTAGTTTTAATCCAACGCTCAACAACCTTACCCATTTTAACTTGTGATAACAAGTCTTTGTTTACCGCACTTATCTGTGTTTCTTTGCCATCAGTAATATTTACTGAGAATATTTCAACTGGAGTTGAGATTGACATTCTTGTTGCTATAATAAGCTTACCGGCAGGTATTATCGAAGTATAATCATTAACACTATTAGTAATCTGACGAATCTTTCCATCAGCAAGAACCATCTCATAAATATTTTCTTTTGCGTGGAAATCGCTTATAAAGTAAATCTTAGCATTATCTTCGCTCCATGCAAGGCTTCCAACATTCTGATCAAAAGTTAGCGTATAATCCTTGGTTTCTTTAGTCTTTACATCATACACCATCATACGGTTCTTATCGGCTTCATAACCATCTCTCTTCATGCTTTCCCAAGCAATTTTGCTTCCATCAGGCGAAAACACAGGCGACATATCGTAACCCTTATTACTTTCGCTGATATTTACAGTTTGCTTGTTATCTATATTATAAAGATAGATGTCAGAATTAGTTGATATCGCGTAAGCAACACCTTTTAATTTGCGACAAGTATAAGCAATCGTTTTTCCATCAGGACTCCAGTTAATCTGCTCCATACCACCGAACGGACGGTTAGGAGTTTCAAAAGCTTCGCCCTTCATAACATCGATTGGATTGCTAATGCTGCCATTACTATAGGAAGCAACGAATAAATGAGGATAACTTTCGATCCAAGTATCCCAATGCTTGTACATTAAGTCAGTGATAACTCTGCCTGTAGCTTTTTCGAGATCAGGATTGAAATCTTTAGCTGTAGAATCAACTTTAACTTCCTTTACATACAGAATATTCTTAGCGTCAGGAGCATATTTAAAGCCTTCGATGTCGCTATCTTCTTTAGATATTTGTTTACGATCACTGCCATCAGGATTCATTTCAAATATCTGTTGAACACCATTTTCGGCACATAAGAAAGCGATCTTCTTACCATCAGGACTCCAGCATATACTGTTTTCACTAGCAGCGGTTTTAGTCAATTGCTTTACATCACTTCCATCTATTTTCATGGAATAGATCTCTGCATTGCCTTTGTTTTCTTTAATACTAAAATATTTTACTGTATAGATAACAGTAGCTTTATCAGGAGATACACTTAGCTCGCCTATACGGCCCATCGACCATAAAACTTCGGGACTTAAGCGTCCATCTTTAACTTTTACGTCGGGTTTACCTATAATATTCCCGGTTTCCTGTTTTGGTTTACACCCTAAAGCCATAATCAAAACAACTGATAGTGTGAAAAGTATTACTTTTTTCATGTTAATTATTATTTAAAAATTTGAGTGTGTAAATATCGGAATAATTTTATTAATGACAGTAGTTTATTTTATAAAAATATTGTTATTTTAGATTTAACAACACTAGGATTCAATTATTATTTATTAATTATTAATTATCATTTGATTATAAAACATCCAAGCTTATTGGATCACTAAATGCTCCTTGATGATCGGGATAAACAACGGACAATGAAAATAAATATTTTCTCAACTTCATCAAACCATTAATTGTGAGGCTAACATTACCTAGCTTTATTTCTGTAAATTGATCTCTTAAACCATCCTCATCTATCGAATATCTTAAAATATACATACTAGCTTTAGGATCACGCCCCCATTTTGCTTTGACCTGTCCGGAAATTTCACCTCTCCATACTTTAAATCCTCCTTTTATATTATGATTTGTAAAATCATTAACTCCAAAACCTGATAGCAATATTATTTCCCGATCACCTCTTGCTTTCATATTTATATAACTGGCAAGTTGTCGAAGCATCACAAAAACAGTTGACAATGCGCTATTTCTTTTATCATAATTTCGCATTTTGGGATTTAATGAAAGAACTCCTTGCGTTTGAAGCTCAGAAACAGCTGTATCAAACTCCTCTTTAGTAATAGGACAATCATTAAAAATAGGATTGTCAAACAATTTAAGTGAAATATACATAGCAAAATGTATTAGATATGACCATCTAAATCTCATAAAATTCAATAATACTAACGAACTTTTCATTTGATTTTATTTTATTAAAAGTTTAACTGCTTTATTTACTTATTAAATTAAAAAATATAAACCTAAGTTAACCTATATATTGGCTGATTTTTTATCGTTGAAAGCTAAAGTTTTTCTATACAAGTTTGCATTTTGTAAGTGCAGCCGAACTATTGGTAATAGTTCGCTTGCATGGAACGAATGCAGCCGAACTTTTGGTAATAGTTCGCTTGCATGGGATGAATGCAGCCGAACTTTTGATAACAGTTCGCTTGCATTGGATGAATGCAGCCGAACTTTTGGTAATAGTTCGCTTGCATAGGATGAATGCAGCCGAACTTTTGGTAACAGTTCGCTTGCATGAGATGAATGCAGCCGAACTTTTAGTAAGAGTTCGCTTGCATGGATTGATTGCAGCCGAACTTTTATCAAATACAACGCTGCAATCCTAATACACCGGTTTATGATACTAAAGAAACGATTTACTTGAGAGAAGTACTTAGCTAAAGCACCACAGAATGCTGTTTCTATGCTCCCTTGCAGAATCTTTCTTACGGTTGCCTGTGATGTTTTCATTAACTATTAATTTTAAGTACCCTAAAGAACCACTAAAAGTTGTCACAACTATTTAAGACTGTAAAATTACTACTATATATATTATAAAACTATTTTAAACATACTTATTTTCACTATTGTTGATAACTATTTTAAGATAAAAAGTTAAAGAGGTGGTATTGGTATGATTGAGTGTTTACTCCTCCTGTCAGGTTTCCCATCCTGACAGGTCTATATTTTAAATACCTTTTATACCTGTAAGGATGAAAAACCTGTCAGGAAATATGTATACTGCTAAAGAATTGAATTTACTATTGATATATGTATGTTATTCAATAAAAACATCTCTTATCTAAATAAAATTTAATTTAAAGCTTATCATATTAAAATTATATGTACTTTTGACAAGCTTAAATTCGATGAACATACTTTCGAATTTTTAGGTTTTGTTTTATATAATATCTTTAATACCATATTAATGAAAAAAAACATTCTTGTTTACACTTTTGTAGCCTCTTTAGGAGGATTATTATTTGGTTTCGATACCGCTGTTATCAATGGCGCAATGCCTTTCTTCGTCAAGTACTTCACTCTGTCCGACACTATGAAGGGTTTTGCAGTTAGTTCTGCACTTTTTGGTTGTGTATTTGGAGCTTTATTTGCTGGCAAACTTAGCGATGCTTACGGTCGCAGGTATATGTTGCGTATTCTTGCAGTATTATTCTTTATATCTGCTATAGGTACAGGTTTATCAATTAATTACTTCATACCTATTAATATTCATTTATTGGGAGCAGCCATTAATAGACCAGTTAATTTTGGGTTAGGATTTTTTGTATTAGCACGTATCATTGGTGGCTTAGCTATTGGCGGTGCGTCAGTTATTTCAACTGTTTACATTTCGGAAATTGCACCTCCTAAGAAGAGAGGAATGCTGGCTGCCACCTTCCAGTTGGCTATAGTTGTGGGTATTCTAATAGCTTTTTCTTCCGATCTTTTATTAGTGAATACAGGCGAATACAATTGGAGATGGATGTTCCTGGCCGGCTGTATTCCTGCACTAATCTTTTTTGTTCTTTTGTTTTATGTTAAAAGAAGTCCACGTTGGTTAGTAAAAAAAGGTTATATTGATGAAGCTAAAGAAGTTCTTAAAGAAGTTGTTCAAGCCGAAGATTGTGATCAAACACTTGCAGATATCAGAGAGTCAATTGATGCAGAGATAGCTAATAAAAGCATTTATCTTTTCAAGAAACCTAATCTAAGACTTGTATTAATAGGTTTTGCTGTTGGGATGTTCAACCAATTTACCGGTATTAATATAATAATGTATTACACTACTGATATCTTCCGTGCAGCAGGTTTCACCACCGACTCAGCTATTGCACAGACAGTAATGTTAGGTGTCACTAATCTTATATTTACCCTTATAGCAATGTCGATAATTGATAAAGTTGGACGCAAAACATTATTACTCTTTGGTTCATTAGGCATGACATTGTTTCTCGGACTCTTTGGTTTTGGATTTATAACCAACTTAATAAGCGGATATGGTTTGTTAGCACTCTTATTAGGATTCGTTGCCTGTTTTGCAGCTTCACAAGGAGCAGTTATATGGGTGTTATTATCCGAGATGTTCCCAAACAATATACGTGCAAGAGGTTCATCAATAGGTTCCTTCTCACACTGGATGTTCAATACTATCATTGCTTTCATTTTTCCTGTTATTGCCGGAATGTTTGGCAGCAGTTTTATCGAACAAAAGAAAGGTGTAGGTATAATGTTCATTGCATTTGCAGTTTTAACCTTTATTAGTTACTTCTTCTTTAGTAAGTTCTTATTCGAAACAAAGGGAAAATCATTAGAACAACTGGAACACGATAACATGAGATAAATATCATTCATAATCTTAATAAAAAGAGGCTATCTCAAATCTGAGACAGCCTCTTTTTTATTTAGACTAAAACTATTTTATTAATAGTTGATTAACCTTATACATGAACCTGAAAAGCATTGAATAATTTATCCATCCCAACTTGAGATGCACCATGATAAGATGCTTCCAATATATCAGCATCAGTCCAACCAAGGTTAAGCAAATTATCAATATCTACCTTACTTACCTCTTTTGAATTCTTAACTACTTTCAGAACAAAGAATAAAAGCGCTTTTTCATTTTCTTCCAAAGGCACTTTGGTATGATCATTTAATATCTCTGTAACTTGCTCAGGTAATATCCCATATTGAAACAAAATACCGGTATTCACATCAACACAATATTCGCAACGTTCCTCTTCGGATACCATTAGGCGAATAAAAGCCAATAATTTACCACTAAATCTTGTATTTACAGAAAAATACCTGATGTTATTTACTTGTTGTCCCAAAACATGTTCGCTCAAACCGAACATTTTAAATGAACCAGGAATAAATCCCATTCTGTCATTCATGTTTTGATAAATCTCAGCTACTTTAGGCGTAGCTTCTTCTTTCTCTACTAATTTTAAGAGTGCCATATACTTATTTTATTATTGTTATTATGATATTTAGTGCACAAATGTACAAATATATTACTCTTTAAACAAAGAATCTATCATAAGGTTAACAAATCTTTTATTAAATTAATGTAAAGCTTTTCTGGAAACATCAAAATCACAACTATAATAACAATGTTCTTTTTTATACCGCTTTCGCGGAAGCTATTGCAGGCAATATTATTCCAATCGACTATAAAAATGGTTAACACTACGAAGTTTTAATCCAACAATTACCTGGTTTTTAAAGTCGGATACTTACCAAACCATTTCTTCTTATTACCACTCACATCCGAAGATGAATCGCTAGTGTTTCTTGGTGGGCGATTTGAATTATTTCTTTGTTGCCTTACAGCAGCCTTTACAGGATTATGATCCATCAAAGGAAAAGGATGCTCATCAATAACCGGTATTTTCTTTCCAATAAGTTTCTCAATATCTTTCAAAAAAGGTTTCTCTAATGCATCGCAAAAAGAAAAAGCAGTACCCTTTGCCCCTGCCCTACCTGTTCTTCCAATACGATGAACATAAGTTTCGGCAACATTTGGCATCTCGAAGTTAATCACAAACTCCATATCATCAATATCAATACCACGTGCAGCAATATCTGTAGCAACTAAAACCCTTGTAGTTTTTTCTTTAAAGTTAGTCAATGCTCTTTGTCTGGCATTCTGTGATTTATTCCCATGAATAGCTTCAGCACTTACTTTAATCTTCTCTAGAGCCTTTACCACCTTGTCTGCACCATGCTTAGTACGCGTAAATACTAAGGCTGTTATAATGTTTTTATCTTTTAAGATATCAATTAACAAAGCTGTTTTATTTCCATTATCAACAAAATAAACATGTTGTTTTATAATATCAACAGGAGTAGCTGAAGGTGTTATCTCAACTTTTGATGGCTGAAACAATATAGTATTAGATAGTTTAACAATTTCAGGAGGCATCGTAGCAGAGAAAAACAATGACTGACGCTTATGAGGCAGTGCTGTAATGATTCTTTTTACATCATGTATAAAACCCATATCGAGCATACAATCTGCTTCATCCAACACAAAGATTTCTATATCACGCAAAGTAATATATCCTTGATTCATCAAATCAAGCAACCTCCCGGGAGTGGCTACTAATATATCAACTCCCTTTTGCAAGATCTGAGTTTGTGGATTCTGGTTAACACCGCCAAAAATAACGGTACTAGTCAAACCTGTAAAACGACCATAAGCTAAAAAACTTTCGTTTATCTGGATTGCAAGTTCACGAGTAGGTGTAATAATCAGACTTCTGATTTTACGTTTTCTATCATACGATTTATTCGCATGTAATAATTGTAGGATAGGGATAGCAAATGCAGCTGTCTTTCCTGTTCCTGTTTGGGCACAACCCAACAAATCTGTTCCACGCAATACAATAGGAATAGCTTCTTTTTGAATTGGCGTTGGGATCTCATAACCTTCTTGTTTTATCGATCTAAGAATCGGTTCTATGATGTTTAATGATTGAAATGGCATATTTTTTTATAAAGTACATGTTCTAATGAACCAAAACCAGACTATATTTAGGATAGGAAATGTTCGAATAGTTATTTTTTCTGCAAAGATACGATTAATAATTGGATTAACAGTTTTTTATTATTTACAAGAAATTTATATTCCAATGTAAATTAACAAAGCCATATCAAATTCAATTGATATGGCTTTGCATTTCAGATTAAAACTCTTAGTTTATTATTTTCTTTCTGAATCTTTATGTTCAACTTTCTTTTCAGCAGGTCTGGTATTTTGAGCTGGTGCAGGTCTTACAGTTGGTGTTGGTGTTGATCTTACATTTGGTGTTGATTTAACTTCGTTTCTTGGAGCTGATCTAACATTATTATTATTAGCAGGACGATTTGAATTATTCTCTCTGTTATTATTATTAATATTTTGATTAGGCCTTGAATTATTTGGAGTAGGATTTGATTTTATCTCATTCCTTGGTGTTGTCCTATTATTCTGATTTGTTCTAACATCAGTCCCGGGAGTTGTTTTTGTATTATTATTTATAACTCTATTTGAATTATTATTACCTCTATTATTGTTATTATTTGGAGTAGTTTTAGCATTATTATTTATAACACGATTAGTATTGTTATTATTAGTATTTGGAGATGTTCTAGTATTATTATTTGTTACTCGGTTTGAATTGTTACCTGTATTAACATTATTTGCATTTGGAGTCGTTCTTGCATTATTATTAACTCTGTTTGAATTATTGTTTCTGTTCGAGTTTACACCTTCTGACCCTCTTTTATTCCCAACAACAGCATTTCTATTATTTCTATTTCCTCTGTTATCATTCACATTTCTGTTATAAGTACCTTTATAATCGCCTTTTTCTATTCTTTTATGTACAGCTACAGAAGTAGATCTTCTTGCACCATAATAAGTATGAGCTGCCGGAGAACGATATTCGTGTGTTTGATGAAAATATTCATACCCACGGTGATTGTGCCAGTGTCCATAATAATCATCATAATAAACAGGATGCCATGGACGCCAATATGAAGGATAGTAGCCATATCTATATGGGGAGTTATAAACAACATAGTCAGGTGCAAAAATATAATGAACAATACTCCATGCTCCTATTGTATAAATAAAAGCGTCTCCATAACCAACGTTACTGTTAGTATAATAAGTATTGTATTCATACACATTATGACCACCTGAAAATACTGCTGTATTATCGTTTGGTGAATAGCCGGGATTAGGTGTTCCATTGGAAGGTTCTACAATATAATCCTTTCCATATAATGCCATATCACCAATAATCTGAATTTGAATTTTATTATTAGCATCTTTTGCAACCTCAATTACAGCTAAATCTTGTGATTCATTTTGAGATAGAATATCTCTAAGAACAATTATATGAGCATTGCCACTAAGATTGTCAATTACTTTTATATAGTCTATTTTTCCATCACCATCCAAATCAAGATTATTAATCTTTGAATCTTCAGCATTAAGTTTTTGTTCAAACTCTTCAAGTGTTTGTGATTGTTGAAACAGACTCAAAACACCATATAGATTTAGGTTATCGCCAGGCAAACCAAGTTGCCCTGTATTTTGACTATTCTGTGAAAAAACCGGATTGCTTAATAAATAGCATCCGAAGACGATTGATAATAACAGTAACTTTTTCATTGTATTAATTTTTTAATTATTAAGAACATTGTTTAATTATAATTTACTAGACAAAAATCGTGCCATAATTACTTTAAAGTTTTAATGGCACTTTAATATATTGTGAATGATACGTTTTTCCATAATCACCTTTTTCAGCACCATTATTCTTATGTATGAACAAAAGAAAATTAATTGTGACGAACATTTGAATAATAATAACTGTATATAATAGCTTTTTACGATACTGAAATATCTTAGCCAGAAAAATATATGTAAAAGGGAAAGCACAAATAATGTAATGTTGAAATATAGTAGTACCACTTAAAGTCATGAATATTCCCAAACCTAACAATATTGCAAATAAGTAAAAGTTTGTAATACTCATCCCTATAATCACATTATTTATAAAAATCTTTTGCTTTATGTAAAGCAATATCCTTACTATATATCTATAGATTCTATTGAGAGTAAAAACACCGGTTGCAACAAGTAACAAATGCGCAACTGCGACAAGATAAGTTGGAACCCCAACTATTACAGGTTCTCTGATAAACATCCAGAATTCTTTTCGTAAAGAATAATAAATATTAAGCCCTGTAGAATCAAGAAACCAATAAAGATAAAAGTTAAATTGAAATATATGCCAAAAACTAAGTTTAGTAACTTGTGGATTGTGCATTAAAAAGGAAATCCATGGTATAAGACCTATACCCCCAATTAAACTTCCGGCTAGCCAATAAATCCATCTGAATTTTATTTTATTATAATGGTCGTGGATTAATGAGAATACGAAAAGTCCGAAAGCAAAAAAGAAACCACTCATATGTACTTGTCCCATCAAAGCTCCTGAGAATCCCCAAAGAAAAGCCCCCCATGCCTTATGTCTATAATAATTTGAAAAGAATATTATAAATGAAAACATTGGTAATAAATCTTGCGCCCAAATCTTTCTGGAAAATAGCACAGCTAACGGACTAATAGCAGCAAGAGTTATTCCTAACAACCATATTTCCTTTTCTTTTGAATCTATTTTGAGATAAATAAACACTAAAAAACAAAGAATACTGACAATATTAATAATCTGAACGATTCTATTCATTGCAAGTGGATCGCTTGTATAAGCAGCAATAATTGCATAAACACCAACACTCAATCCTGGATTAACAATCCCTCCACCACTTTTCATCCCAACGTCAGGAAATACTCCCTTATCTACAGCGGTATGAGCCATTGTGTACATTAGTTTTTCATCATCCTTCCATTCCATATCACCGGGCCAGACAAGACGCATAAATAAACCAACAACAATTATTATTAAAAGAAAATATTCTTTTTTCATATATAAATAATTTTAGCCTTTAAGCTAAGCTATCAAAATATCGTAATACTTAATGCAAAAGTAATTAATTTTATCAGATTATTGTATACTTTACAAAATAATTTAGTTCTTTTAAAAAAGAACGCTCCATATTTATTAAAATATGGAGCGTTAAGTATAATATAAACTAAATATATTATTGCTGATTAAGCATAACCGGCATTACTAACATTAAGATATCTTCATCCTTATTTTCGTTATCTACTGGCATCAAAATACCAGCTCTATTAGGTTGTGACATTTCAAGTTTCACCATTTCGTTATCAATATTATTCAACATCTCTTGTAAGAATTTCGAGTTAAAACCTATCTCAATAGGTTCTCCATCATAACTACAAGTTAATCTTTCTTTAGCTTCATTTGAATAATCTAGATCTTCAGCAGATAATACTAATTCTTTTCCACTTAATTTTAAACGAACCTGATGTGTTGATTGATTAGCAAAAATAGCCACACGTCTGATTGCATTTAAAAGAGACACTCTATCAATAATTAGTTTATTTGGATTTTCTCTTGGTATTACTGCTTCGTAATTTGGATATTTACCATCAATCAAACGACACACTAATTCAACATTTTCAAAAGTAAAAAGAGCATTCCTTTGATTATATTCAATCAAAACAGGAGTATCCTTACCAACCAATGTATTTTTTAACTGATTTAATGGCTTCTTCGCTAATATGAATGAGGCAGCATTCTCAGCTTTTGCATCTGTTCGTCTATAACGAACTAATTTATGAGCATCAGTTGCAACAAAAGTAATATCATCAGGTGTCAACTCACAAAAAATACCTGACATTACAGGACGAAGTTCATCATTACCTGTAGCAAATAATGTTTTGTTGATTGCACTTGCAATAATACTTGAATTGATTTCTATTTTAGTAGTATCTTCCAAAACAGGTACCTGAGGAAATTCTTCAGCATTCTGCCCACTTAACTTATACTTACCTTCTCCGGCAGTAATTTCAACCATAAATGTTTCTTCATTTATATTGAACACTAAAGGAATGTCAGAAAATGTTTTTAACGATTCTAACAATTTCTTAGCAGGAATAGCCATCTTTCCTTCTTGTGCATCACCTAAAGTTTCACTATCAAGTGGAATCTTAATAGTCATAGTAGTTTCCAGGTCTGATGCTGTAACAACTAATTTATCTCCGGTAAATTCAAATAAAAAGTTCTCAAGTATTGGAAGTGTACTGTTTGCATTTAACACTCCACTTAAAGTTTGTAAACTTTTTAACAATAATTGACTTTGGACTATAAATCTCATTTTGTTTGTATTTTCTAAATATTATATTTGCAAAAATAGAGTAAAATTCAATGCGAGTTAAATTTATTTATCAACAAAATTCTATTTCTTGTTAATAACTTTTCTAAAATAGTCAGCAGAACGTATTAAATGATCAAATACAAAAAACTGTATGGTCACAAAATCCTTCTTCTCATTTATTAATGCATAAAACCTATCACGATCCATTATAACCTGTAGGTCATTCACATCAACATCCCCTACTTCAGCAGCTTTAGGGAATGTGGTAATAGTTGTACTTTTACCTGAAATATCTGTAACTGTTAAGATATGCAATGGTTTTTTTGATGTCAATGAATCTATTGCATGCTGACCAATTCCATTTTTGAATGCTTCAAAATTTATATTAATAAATGAAGACATATAATCTAGAACCTTCATAGTATCATACTCATTAACTATTCGATTACTTGCCAATAATTTCAATTCAAAACTTCTGCCTACCTTAGTTATTTCAAAAGAGGAATCAGGTAAATTTGGATACTCTAGACGCACTGATTTAATATCTGATATTTTAACATCAAAAACTTTATGCCCTCTCCAGTCTGTCTCTACGGCAGAAAAACGTGGCGAAACGAAACCACGAAAACCAGGAATATAAACTATTGCAGGATCCTCTGCACCTTCCATTAACATAAAAGTCCCAATATTATCTTGAGTTTCGCCTCCTACATAATATACTTTTGTTAGTTTTTCATGTTTAAACATTTTAATCTTATCAAACAAATCAATTCGATATACTGATTGATATATTTCAACCTTAACACTTTTTGCTGCCAACCATTTAATAACGTTATTCCTACCTGATTTCGAAACTGGCTCTTTTACTTTCAACTCATTCATAGTCTCCAGTAACATTTCCATTACTTGTCTATTGGCATCAAACTTTTCATTTAACTTCCAGTTCTGATCGTCAACCCTTTCAAGTGTAACTTTATTATTAAGTTTATCACTCATAAATATCTTAGTAATAGTAGACACATCTTCTACGGCAAAATTATCAACGATAGTACTTTTTCTGTTTGAGAAGATTAGTACAACTGCTACAACTGCTAATACAAGAGTAAGTATTATTACGATCCTGTTTTTCTTCATATATTTATTGAAATAAATTTAATTAATAATCTTTCAGTTACTTTGTATATTTTCTTTTGCGAAGATAAGCTTGAATAATCCCAAAAAGAAGTATTAAAATAACAGGTACTAATACATTAATTAACTGCCATTGTAATCTTGAATCATCAATAGCGGTTTTATCTAACATACGTAATTTAAGCTCTCTTGATCTTACAGCTATCAAGCCGGAGCCATCAGTAAGATAATTCATACAGTTTAAAATAAATTCTTTATTACCAAAAGTTTGTTTAGTAAACTGATCATATCCTAAAGGTAATGGATATCCTTTTGAATAGTGCAGTTGATTTCTAATAATATCTCCGTCAGAAACGACAATCATACTAGTTGGGACACTCATATCTATGAAACCAATTTCCTTACTCTCCATTATCTCTGGAGTCATTCTATGCGCATAATTCGACTCAAATATCCCTTCCAGAAGAACTGCAACAGGTAAATTGGGCTTATTATATAAACGAGTATCTGGTTTCTTCTTTTGAATATCCAAATCAATAATAACTGGGGCATTAAGAACTCTTGAGTAAGTTGAAGTAGTTAATAATATTGTTTTCTTAACGGGATTCTCAATAGTATCAAGGCTACTTATAAATTCTGTCCTTATTGCATTTAGATTATTAACTATCGGATGTTTGGCTGTTGGCATTAATACGGGGAAATAATACCATGGCATAAATTTAATTTGGGGTTGATTTCCTACCTTTCCAACAACTGTTGGTATAGGTAAGCAATTTAAGTCCATAATTAAGTTTGTATTTAAACGAACTCCATATCTAAAAAGCTGATCTGCGAGATTAAGTTCATTAGTAACAGCCACTGTATGGTTTGATTCTTTTAAACTATCCATACTAGTAAACACAGGATCTATCATCCACAAAACCTTACCACCCCTCATTATAAACTGATCTATGATAAACTTTTCTTTATCACTAAATGCGGAATCAGGTTTTGCAATAATTATTGCTTTGTATTTATTTTGTATTTTTGTTTTAGCTGTATCTGAAGTTGGATGTTCTGTTAAACAATTGATGTTTTCTGCATACCTACCATTAAATGTATCTTTTAAATGTATCCATTCTACCTGATAATATTCATTAAGTGCAGTTGTGATATCATACATATCGATCTTTCTGAGTTCTCCATGTCCTTGAATAATTGCTACTTTGGGTTTATATCTAACACTTAATTTGCGGATAACATTTGATATATTATACTCTAATGCTTGTATTGAATTATTGATAACACTTTCGGACTCTAATCCTAATTGAGAATTCAACAGCTCTAAAGTCATTGTTTTATTCTTATAAGTAACTTCAGCGCAAGGGAAAATAATTTGTTGCTTGGTTGCTCCTTTATCCTTAACCTGAAGATTAGTTGGCTGCAATCCTTTTTGGACTAATTGTTTATACAGCTCATTTCTTTCTTTTTTATTGGTTATTGTATTAGGGTCGTAAAACTCATACTGTATATTCTTATTATATGCTCTAAATTCGTCAAGCATTTCTTTAGTTTCGTTGTGAAGTCTTTTGAATCCGGCAGGAAAATCACCTTCCAGATATATCTTGAAATAAACAATATCATCAAGACTTTTTAACAAAGTTTTAGTAGTTGGCGAAAGCGAATATCTGTTCTCAGTGGTTAAATCAACACGGATAAAAGCGAAATATCCAATTACATTAATCAATATAATAATAACTAAACTAAATATCAGTTGAGTGATATTACTACGTTTCATGCTCCTTTTCTTATTTTCCATTTTGCTATTAGATTTTAAAGTTACCATTTACGACTTTGTAATGATGTTTTAGTAAGTAGTATAAAAAAAGAAATAAGACTCAGATAATAAATCACATCCCTGCTATCAATAACTCCTCTGCTAATAGATGAATAATGATGACTTATGCCTATTGATTTAATAAATAAATCGAACGGACCAAAGAGCTCTAAACCAAAAATAAATTCAAAACCTAAATAGAAAAAAGCACATAGGAAAACCGAAAGTATAAATGATACTATTTGATTATCTGTGATTGAAGAACAAAACAAACCTATAGATGTAAATGTAGCGCCCAACAAAAGTAATCCCAGATATGAACCATAAGTTCCACCTATATCTACATTGCCAACAGGCAAACCTAAATGATATACAGTAAAAAAATAAACTAAGGTAGGCAACAATGAAAAAACAACAATGATAACACCTGCAAAATACTTTGCCAATATAATCTGAAGATCAGTTAATGGCTTGGTAAGTAACAGCTCTATTGTTCCTAATTTCTTTTCATCTGCAAACAACCGCATAGTGATTGCAGGTATTAAGAAAAGAAAAACAAAGGGCGCCAGCATAAACATTCCATCTAATCCGGCATAGCCATAATCAAGGATATTAAAATCTAAGGGGAATACCCAAAGAAACAACCCATTTATAAGCAGGAAAACTGTAATTACAATATAACCAGTTAATGAATTTAAAAAATTACTTACTTCTTTCTTTAATAATGTGAACATGATAAGGACTATTTATTCCTGAAATTAGTCTGCGAAGTTACATTAATTTTAGCAAATACAGGTCAACTTAACAAATATTAATAAAGTAAAGTATAAAACAAATTCATTTTTAATCCCTAAGCTTATATTATCATTTTATATTTTATTTATTGAATTCTTATTATATAATAGTCTTTTCACTCAAGTACCATGTTGTCATTTTGAAAGAAGTGAACTAGTATCTTCAGTTAAATATTCAATTGATTACTTCGTCGTTCCTCCTAATAATGAAAACGTTTTACTCATAACTTACTTTTCGTAGTTGGCTCGTATATAGTATCCTTTTTTTTCTTCGTGTTAATTTTCATTCTGTTACAATGCTTAATAGTTTATATGTACCATTAAGTTTATAAAGTCTAAGATCAAATATATATAAAGTCTCATCTTTTCTACACATTATAACTGCATTTGTTTGTTTTGTAAATTTGCATTTAATTTTACCTAATTCTTCAGCAGTATAGATGTTGCCTACTTCTAAAATAAACTCTTCAGTTTTCATCATTGTTTTTTATTATTATATATATTTATTGATCTAAATAAAATTCAAAATATCTAATTTTCTATTTTTGATTGTTATTTTTATTTTTAACAAATTTCACTTGTATAACATTTCTAATAATCAATTTTTTATAAAAATAAATAGAACATCCACACACCATAAACCGGCATAAGAATTCATACTCATATTCATTTGTAAAAGTATGTAACATTTGCAATTACTAATGTAAGATATATATCAAATATGTGTAAGACTTTTGATGTGTTTTTTGTAAGACATATCTTACAATAATCATTTATTGTAAGTTTTCTTTTGAGATTCCTCCCTTTGTTCGAAAGGAATGTTTTATCCAATCACCTTATCACCAAATTCTAAGTCAAATTATTTTCAATGCAATACTTTGTAAGATCAGTATTCTTTGTAAAACCCATTTTTTCCATAATCCTGGATCTATAGGTACTAACAGTTTTATTAGAAATAAAAAGTTCGTTTCCAATTTCCTGTAGCGGCGTGCCATTCGACAATCTTAGCATAATTTCAAATTCACGATTCGATAGTGTTTCATGCTTCATTAAATTCCCAACTTGAAGTTGAGATGCCATATTCTCTGCAAGCGAATCTGAAACATATATCCCACCATTTGTAATTCTTCTTATAGCCATTAGCAATTCATTTGGGCTTGTGTCTTTTCTTAAATACCCCGAAGCACCCAGCTTAAGTGCACGTATTGCATACTGTTCATAAGGATGCATACTTATCATTAATACTTTTAAAGATGGATATTTAGCTTTAATCGACTGAAGTGTATCCAAACCATTTTTATCTGGCAATGTAATATCAAGAAGTACTATGTCAAAAGTTTCCTCATTTAATAATACTAAAACTTCTTTTGCACTTCCTGCCTCTTTTATAGCTATTACATCTGGTAATTGCAGAAGTATCTGCCTTAAACCTTCACGAATAATAGCATGATCATCACATATTAAAATATTCATATTATGATTCTTTAATTGGTATTTGTATTGTAATTATTGTCCCATTTTTATTTTGAATTTCAATTTTGCCATCTAACGACAGCACTCTTTCTTGCATTATGATAAGTCCAAATGATTTACTTGATTTAAGTTTGTTTTTATCTATCCCAATACCATTATCAGTTATTTTAAGATTAACAATATCTTTATTTTTACTTATATTCATAGTTATACTAACCTTGTCAGCTTGAGAATGCCGTGAAATATTTGTTAAAGATTCTTGCACTATCCTAAATATAGCTAACGAAATATTATTAGGCAATTCAATTCTGTCGTCGAGGTTAGAAATAACTTTGATTTTATTTCTTTGTGCATATTCTTCAACATACCATTCAATGGTAGTATTTAGTCCCAGATGTTCAAGCATAGCAGGTCTTAGCTGCGAAGTAAGCCTTTGTACTATTTTTATATTATCATCAATATGAAAAGCTGCATTATTAAATAATGCTGAGTACTTCTTATCAGAAACTTCTTTTTCTATATTCTTCAATTCCATTTTTAACGAAGTAAGCGATTGCCCTAAATCATCATGAAGTTCTCTGGAAATAGCTAGTCTTTCTTTTTCTATAGCTTTATCTATATACTTAGCTGTTAATCGTAGTTGTTTTATTGTTTCTTTCTGAGTCTCTATTTTTTTCCTTTCAGTAACATCTTGTATAGTGCCAAAATACTTTACTGCTTTTCCTTTTTTATCATATTCTATTTTCCCAATAGTATGTATTGCATGAACCGAACCATCCTTATGTATAATACGATAATCAAAAGACGAAGGATTTATTCCATCATATACCTCCTTTATACATTTAAATAAATATTCAATATCTTCGGGATGAAATTTATCCTTAAATAGGTTAGTAGTTCCATCAAACTCATCTTCGGCAACACCTAAAATCTTTAACATTATTTTTGAGCATTCAACTTTATCTGTTTTTAAATCCCATACCCAGTTACCTATTAATGCCATCTCTTGCGCCTCAAGAAGTGTCGCCTGATTTTCTTTAAGTTTTTCCTCTATGGCTTTACGTCTTGTTATGTCTCTGTAAATTGACTGATAAGTTCCGTTCGGCATCATCTTCGTTCGCATTTCTATTATTATCTTACTTCCATCAGGTCTTATGATGTATCTTTCTCTAATAACAACTTCTCCTTTATTAAGCATCTCAAATTGTAGTGGCACTTCTTTTAAAGTATCCTTAGTAAAAATTGCTTCATTTATATGTTTCCCTATCAACTCTTCTTTAGTTCTTCCGGTCATTGTACATATTGTTGAATTAGCTTCAATAATATAACCTTCATGTGTTCCTACTAATATCCCATCAACAGCTAGCTCTATTAACTCTTTATATCTTTGGTTACTATTTTTCAATGCTTCCTCTGCCTTCATTCTTTCTGTAATATCCCTTGCCATCACAGTTGCACCAATGATTTTGTTTTTATCATTTTTTATTGGGTTAAAGAAACTTTCGTAACATGCAGAATTATTGTACCCATACACTCTTATATTACTATGAGATTCTCCATTCAGTGTACGTTCATAATTTTCTTTTAAAACGTTCTTATCTTCATTGTTTGTTACAAAATCTAAAATATTCATTCCAATTTCCACTTCAGTATTATAAGCAAACTTCATTGAATCAGAATGTGCTTTATTAAAATATAAATAGTTATAATCTTTATCAATCGAAATTAAAATTGTATCTTTTTGACTTTCTAAACTTACTTTTAAAAGTAATTGTATATTCCTTATCTCTTCCTCTGCCCTTTTTCGTTCAGTTATATCTCTAATAAATGTAATTCTTTGTTCATTAATAATTGGATGACATTTTACACTAATTTCAACATCTATTATGCTTCCATTCTTACAGCGATGTTTACTTTCAAAACGATCTTTTCCTTGCTCTTGTATTTTATTTATATGTTCCAACACCTCTGTAGTGGTTTCAACAGCTTCCAAATCCGAGATATTCATTTTCAATAGTTCTTGCTGACTATAACCACTCATTTTGCAATACGAATCATTAACTTCAATAATATTTCCATTTGAATCTGCAAGCCAGAATCCATCTAGTGCAGTTTCCAGTATTGTTCGGTATTTTTCTTCACTTTTAATTAATGCTAAGGTTATCTGATTTTGTATTTTTTCTTCTTCAATAAATTCAGCAGCCTTCGAAATATTTTTCGACATTAAATCCAGTAACTCTACCTCTTCTTCATTGAAAAAATAAGTTCTTTCAGAGTAAAAAGTAAGCACGCCAATTACTTTCCCAAATACTATTAATGGAAATGCCGATATTGAATTATATCCATTTTTAATAGCATTTTGTTGCCATGGATACATATCTGGATCTACTACTATATCGGTAATAATATGGTGAGACCCTATTTTAGCAGTTCGTCCTGTTGGCCCATTACTCCTTCTTTTATCATTCAAATCAATATTTATTGTATTTAAATAATCAAGATCCGACCCTGCTGAAGCTACAGGTACTATTTTGTTAGTTTTATAATCTATCAAACCTATCCATGCCATTGCAAAACTTCCTTCTTCTACAGCTATTTTGCATACTTCATCATAAAGTTTTTGTGGGTCTTTTGTAACTGCACATACTTTATCAATTTTGGTAAGTACTGAGTAAAGCCTGTTCACATTTTTTAAAGCAAGTTCTACCTTCTTACGCTCTGATATATCTAAAACAAAACTTACTATCTGCTCTTCATCACCTGCTAGCAACGCATTACTTATTAATACATTTACTCTTGTACCATTGCTTCTTATAAATTCCTTTTCATAAGGTTGCGAATAACCTTTTTCACGCAATTCACGTACAGTATTATCTTTAGCATACAACCATTCATCAGGTGTTATTGCTTTTAATTTAATACCTTTTGCTTCAAATTCCTCTCTGCTGTAGTTAATAATATTCAAACAATAATCATTTACTTCTAACAATTCCCAATCAAAATTCGAAATAGCTACCCCCATCACATTTGAGTTAAACATCTGCTGAAACCTATTATTTGATAAGCGTAATTTTTCTTCAGCAAGTCTGCTTTCTGTAACATCAATAGTATAACCTGCCAAATATGTAGGTTTACCCTTTAGTTTAATCGGAAACTTTATTGTAGTGTAATATCTGCCATCTAATTGCTCTTCAACAAATATCTTTTCACCTTGGCATAATATCTTTTTATCATCTGCTATCATACTTTTCGAAAGCTCTGATGGAAAAAGATCATCCATTGATTTATTTAAAAGCTCATCAACCGGCCTCCCAAGCATCGTTTCATAATTCTTACTTAATTTAACAGCCTTTATATTTTCATCTTTAAAGAAAACATAAACAGGACTGTTTTCCATAAAGCTATTAAAAAGCTCATTAACATAATGAAGTTCTGCTTCAGCTTTCTTAAGTTCGCTTATGTCAACCACTGAAGATTCAATAATTCCGGTTTCACGATAATAAAATATGGAAGCAATACAATTCTTTATCGACCCATCCTTTGTCAAAATTTTACACTCATAATTCTTAACAGTCCCCTCTTTTTCAAGAATTGCTATCATTTCATTACGTTCGTTAATATCAGCCCAAAAAATCAAGGATGATTTATTCATTAATTCTTCTCGGGTATATTCACAAATTTCAAGAAACTTATCATTAAAATCAAGAATATTTAATCCTTCTACTCTCGTTCTTAACAATCCAACTTGTATATTATTAAAAAGATTCCTGTATTTTTCTTCATTTTCTTTGAGCTTTTCTTCTGCATATTTTCTATCTGAAATATCAACAAGAGTTCCTTCTAATATCCCAGTTTCAGGATACATGAATATTGAACTTATGCATTTTTTTATTGTGCCGTTTTTGGTTAACACTTTGCATTCATAATTCTTAACAAAACCCTCTCTTTTAAGAATAGCTGTCATTTCATTACGTTCGTTCATATCAGCCCAAAACATTAATGAAGGCTTATTACATACTTCTTCTCTGGTATATTCACAAATCTCAAGAAACTTATCATTAAAATCAAACAACTCCAATCCTTCAATTTTTGATCTTAACACCCCAACCTGCATATTATTAAAAAGATTCCTATATTTCTCTTCACTTTCCTTAAGTTTATCCTCTGCCAGCTTATGTTCAGTTATATCATTGGTTATTGTAACAACTCCTTCCATAAATTTCATTGGACTTGCACTTACACTTGTCCATACAAGGCTTTTGTCTTCTTTTAAAACACCTATTTCAACAGCTTTAACATCTTTCCCTTCGCTTAAAGCCCGTGCACTTGGAAATTCTTCAGGGAGCATAATAGTTTTATCCGATTTAAAATATTGACGTTGCTTATAGTCTCCATTCAACAAGCCTTCTTTAGTAATATTTAATATATTTTCTAATGTTTTATTAGTATCAATAATATTTTTTTCGGAATCTAATACAGAAACTCCCACTGGAAGTATCTTAAAAAGACTAGCCCATTTCTCTTCACTCACTTTAAGCTTTTCTTCTGCCAATTTACGTTCAGTAATATCTAAAGCTGTTATAATACAACGATCATTATGTTCGGCAACCATACCTGTAAGACATACATAAGTAGCTTCTAAATTAACATTTAAAAGCTTTATATCACAAGTTGCTTTTTTTGCATTTTTAAATATTTCATTAATAAAATTATTGAAAATTGGTTTAGTTTCTTCTGATACAAAAAAACCGAAAGGACTATATAGTAATTTAGATCGGGTTTTACCAAGCATTTTTGCTCCAACATGGTTCATGTCGATAATTTCAGCTTCTTCCGAAAGTGTAAAATATCCTAATAAAGAAAAATCAAATAACTCCGAAAATCTTTCATACGCAAGTTCTGCTTGTTCTTTTGCATGTGTTAATTCTTCGTTTTGCAATTCAAGTTCTAATTGATGTATTTCTAGTTCCTGAATAAGTTTTAAATTATCGGCTTCTGAATGTTTTAATTCATTATTAGAATTTTTATTTTTTAATAGATCTATTGCTTTCTTACGAAGGTTATCATTAGCAGTATTAGCGTTTTCTTTATTCATAATCTATAAATATATATTCTTAATAATAAGTTAAAAAACCAATAAAATAGGTATTTAAATTTTCACCAAAAATAAAGAAAATAAATTACAATTAACATTTTTCTTAAAAATATTTATTAAAAATAATAAAAAACAAAATTTACATCATTATTAAGCATATTCTTACTCTCATTAAATCCCGCAATAAATTTATTAATGCTTTGATCTTAAGCTAACATGTTTTTAAAACCTGTTAGGTTTTGTCATTAATTAATCTTCGGTTAAAGAATTCAATAATCGGTTACTTTCGATATTAATCGACTACTTTCGATATTAATCGGCTACTTTCGATTTCCAATCAGCTACTTTCTATATTAATCGGCTACTTTCGATATTAATCGGCTACTTTCGATTTCCAATCGGCTACTTTCGATATTAATCGGCTACTTTGTACTTCCAATCGGCTACTTTGTACTTCCAACCGGCTTCTTTGTATTATACCAGACAGTTACACGTTGTTTGCAGCTTGCAACTACTCTCTTAATAAATTATACTTTTCAAACTAATTACTAATATCCCAACAGTCCCAATTGTCACATCATATTAATTACCTTTACTTTAAATTAAATTTCACTTTTCAAATCGTAATTCGTAATTCATAATTAAAGATTGTATTATCTAAAAAAGCAAAGATTTAAAACATTTTTTCTTATATGATGTTTTTACTTTTGCACTTTAATGCTATCTAATAAAATTAACATAAAAACATTTTAATTAAATATACATGAGAAAAACTATATTAATAACAATATTACTATTATCAAATGCCTTAATAATAAATGCTCAGGTAAGCGACACTACCGACACCGAAGAAAAAACAACCAACATTAAAGCATCATTTGAATACATGAACAAAGCAGCCTTCTCCGGTCGCGACTATATGGTAAATGGAGGATTATTAAGCCCCACTATCTCCCTAAACTTTAAAGCAGGTATTTCACTCGAAGTCACTTCATTTATTTTACCAAATGACACCAGCAAAACACGACAAACTGAATTCGGATTATCTTATAATAATGATTTATTTGATTGGTGGAATATAGAAGGCGGTTATACATTGTACCGAACCTCAGTTACCGTTAATGCAGTCAACAAAAAGAACGTAGAAGCCGCCAAAGTACAAACCCAAACAGATAATGGCCTATCATTAATCAATACTTTTGATTTTGATTGGATGTTTCTTTATAATTCTTCTAATTATTTTTTCGGTACCGAAAAAGGATTCGACCTTTTATTTATGCTTGGTAAAGATATCTCTTTAGATAAACTTACAGGTGTTGAAGATTTATCCATCTCCCCTACTTTTACTGCTGATATAGGCAATCACTTTGCCAAATTTCGTAAACTTAAGAAGAACTTAATTAACGCTACCACGGCTGCTAATTCTACTAAGTTCCAACCATTAGATTATGAAATATCTTTACCTATTGAATATGATCTAAAAGGTTTTACTTTTAACTTTACACCTGCTTATGCTTTCCCCGTAAATTTATTACCTAATGAAAGTAATTTAGGAAGCAATTTCTTTTATATATCTGCTAAAATTACCTATCAATTTGATTTCAAAAATAAGAACTAAAAGTTAAACAAATTTGTTTCTAAAATCATCATTACACATATATTTTTAAAAATAGTATTGTTTATTGAAAGATTTTTTATAGTTTTGCCGAAAATTTAAGAAAACTCTTTTAATAGAGTTGAATACAATTGCAGACAAACTTATTCTTCCATTCAGTTTACTCTGGTTTAAGTTAAGTAAGTCTGTTCTTTTTTTTTATTATTTTAAAAACTATTGTAAATAAAACCATTAATACTAACGATGAAGAAACTTGCTGTAATTGCTTTCGGTGGAAATGCATTATTAAAAGGAGATCAAAAGGGAACAATTGACGAACAGGAGGAAAATGTTTTTAATACTTGTTCAAATCTATTAGAATTATTAAAAAAAGATTATGATATAGTTATCGGTCATGGGAATGGGCCGCAAGTAGGTAATGTTTTACTACAACATGAAGGTGGATTTAAGCTATTTGGTTTACCAGCTATGCCTATTGATTTTTGTGTTGCCGAAACACAGGGTTCTATTGGGTATATGATAGAACAACAGATGCGTAATGTTTTGGAAAGAGAGAAAATGGAACGTGATATTATCACAATCATTACTCAAGTGGAGGTTGACAAGAATGATCCTGCTTTCCAGAATCCTACTAAGCCTGTTGGACCTTATTACACCAAAGAAGAAGCTGATAAATATGCTTTAGAAACTGGTGCTAAGTTTGCCGAAGATCCACGTGGAAGAGGCTTCCGTAAAGTTGTTGCCTCACCTAAGCCTATTAAGATTAACAATATTAAATCTATTGAGCGCCTGGCAAGAGATGGGCAGTTGGTGATTACTGTTGGTGGCGGTGGTATTCCTGTTTTTCATGTTGAAGAACATAAATTGCAGGGTATTGATGCTGTTATCGACAAAGATTTAGCTTCTTCGTTGCTAGCTTCACAGATTGGTGCTGATGAGTTTTATATTTTGACGGATGTACCTAAAATCTGTATCAACTTTAATAAACCTAATGAAATAAAATTAGATAGAATCACGGTAAGTGAAGCTAAACAGTACTTAGCAGAAGGTCATTTTGCTGAAGGAAGTATGGCTCCTAAGGTTAGAGCTGCTTTGTTTTTTATCGAAAACGGTGGTAAGGAGTGTATCATCACTACCTCATCGGAGTTGGGTAAAGAGAATGCAGGAACAACTATTATAAGAGATTAACAAATTATATATATCGTCATTGCGAACGTAGTGAAGCAATCTAAAAAAGAGATTGCTTCGGACAAAGTCCTCGCAATGACGACAAATAAATAAACAAATACAATAAATAATAAACAAATCGGAGGAATTATGGCTTTCAATTTAAAAAACAGAAATTTCTTGAAGTTATTAGACTTTACTCCTCAAGAAATAAAATTCTTATTAACATTAGCTGCTGATCTTAAAACAGCTAAATATACAGGTAACGAACAACAAAGACTTAAAGGTAAGAACATAGCTTTAATCTTTGAGAAAGATTCAACACGTACGCGTTGTGCTTTTGAAGTTGCTGCTTTAGATCAAGGTGCTCATGTTACATATCTAGGTCCTAGTGGTTCACAGATTGGTAAAAAGGAATCAATGAAGGATACTGCACGCGTACTTGGTAGAATGTATGACGGAATAGAGTATCGTGGTTACGGACAAAATATTGTTGAAGAGCTAGGAAAGTATGCCGGTGTGCCTGTTTGGAATGGTTTGACAACAGAATTTCATCCTACGCAGATATTAGCTGATTTTCTTACTATGCAAGAGCATATTGATAAGCCATTGAATAAAGTTTCTTTTTGTTATTTAGGAGATGCTAAGAACAACATGGGCAATTCGTTGATGGTAGGTGCTGCTAAGATGGGTATGGATTTTAGAGCTGCTGCTCCAAAGGCATGTTGGCCTAACGAAGAGCTAGTTGCTAAGTGCAAAGAGATAGCTAAAGAAACAGGTGCTACTATTACTTTGACCGAAAACGTAGCTGATGCCGTAAAAGGTGTTGATTTCTTATATACAGATGTTTGGGTTTCGATGGGAGAGCCTGCTGAAGTATGGGTAGAAAGAATTAAATTGCTTAAACCTTATCAGGTGAATAAGGAAGTAGTGGCTATGACTGGCAATCCTAAAGTTAAGTTCTTACACTGTTTACCTGCTTTCCACAACCGCGAAACTACTATGGGTGAAGATATATTTCAGAAGTACGGACTTGATGGTATGGAAGTAACTGAAGATGTTTTTGAATCATCAATGTCTATCGTTTTTGACGAAGCTGAAAATCGTTTGCATACCATTAAAGCGGTTATGGTTGCTACGCTAGGAGCGTAACTCAATTAAGAATTAATAATTAACAATTAAAAATTAAGAATCATTTGAGTGTCTTCATTCATAATTCATAATTCATAATTCATAATTAAAATAGAAAAGGCTGCTTCACAAGAGGCAGCCTTTTTCGTATCAATAGCTTCCCGCCAAGGGATAAATTATTGTTTAACTATTTTTGATTATTCTTTTACAAACTTGGCAAATATTTTTGTCTTATTAGAATTAATTTTTTTATTTATTAATAATCTTTCTTTTTTATTAGATATATCCATTTAATTAATTAATTTTGCTGAAAATTAAATCAATTTATAAAAAAGGCTTAATACTAATGAAAAATTTGTAATCTCATTCTTGCGATAAGATCGCGTTGCTTGACCACTGCTACTAAACTCCCGGTCCAAGAAAACGTATCAACTTCCGGATATAATAAGATTACTAAGCCCTATTCTCAATCTTTTTCCAAACTAAATAAATCACTCTATTTCAATACTAAATATAATATTTTAGTGACAAAAAGAGCTTATTTCACAACTTTGGAAGCTTATTTCGCAACTTTGGAAGTTTATTTCACAACATTGGAAGCAAAGTTTACAACATTGGAAGCAAAGTTCGCAACATTGGAAGCAAAGTTCACAACATTGGAAGCAAAGTTCAAAACATTGGAAACAAAGTTCACAACTTTAGAAGGAAAGTCCAAAACTTTGGAAGGAAAGTTCAAAACTTTGGAAAGAAAGTTCACAACTTTGGAAGGAAAGTTCACAACAATGCTTACTTTGTTGATAAATAACTTAAATTACGATGAAAACAAAGGCTTTTATTTCTGTAATAATCTTAAATATAATAGTTATAAACAGAATAATAGCATTTTATATATTAATAAATAGAACAAAAATAATCATTAATTAAAATTAAAGAAAAATGAGACAAAAATTAATTAAAACTACTCCTTCAGGAACAATACCTGAGAGGATACAATTTGCAAAAAATGATGCCGCAAACATCAAAAAACATGAGGTGGAAGCAACAGGTATTCCAAATAATGATGTTAAAATAACTGTTTTAACTGATAAAATAGATGCTGATGTGATACTTCACGATGAAGGGGATGATGCAGCAGGCAAAAGAGTGTTGGTTTACTTAGCAGAATATGAAGATATGTATTTTCATAATGTTTTTTTTGTAGAAGATAAGATAAATATTTCCGGAGATCCTAATTTGGCTAATTTATTAAATTATGAATTCTACCAAAAGGGTGGACCAGGCAACAAAGCTGCTATTAAAGGTAAAAATACAAATAATAAAGGCGAAATACAAATAGATATTTTAAGAGTAATTATGGAAGGTTCTAAACCAAAATTTGCTCATCATTATGATATTTATGGTGCTTTGGTAACCGACGAAGGTGCAGGTATAGATGCTAAAATTGGGCAACTATTCAAAGCAAAAGGTTTAATAAAAGGATTAAATTCGGGAGATAAATATTCAATTTATGCAATCCCTGTGGATATTGATGGCAACGAAGGAAAACCTACACCATCATTTGTAATAAGAATCAGCTAAAACAATTAATAATTAACAATTAAGAATTAATAATATTAATAAAAAGATTTTATAACAAAACAACCTACGCCAATATTGATGTAGGTTGTTTTGTTATAATAATCAATTAAGAATAATTTTTTAATTGTTAATTCTTAATTATTAATTCTTAATTCTTAAAAAGATCGTATAGGTCTTACGCTGTAGGGGTTCATTTTATTAGCAAGGCCCTGATGACCGTCTATAACGCCCTGCATATATGCATTGTTGGCATCAGTTTCGGATGAAGTCCAATAACCATTACCTGTTAGATTGGTAAATTGAGCTTTGCTTTTAAAGAGTTTAAACATTTCGGCCTTACTTGGCAAATACCAGTCGCTATAACCACCTGTAACTAAATCATAACAATATTTGGCTGCAAAACTTCCGGTTGTTAAGATAGAAATAATAGTGTTAGTATTAGCATTACCAGCACCTAAAGTTGTATCAGAAGCTCCTGTAAAAATTGGCGCAGATGCACTCCATTTTAAGATAGTGTCGTTTGGAGCAGCTATCAATCCGTGCTGTACAGTAGAGCTATAGCCTACATCACCCGATTGAAGAAGGTAAAAGATTTTGCCACCTTGGTAGGTTGCACCAATTGTAAGTGGCGTAACAGTAGGAGTTGTGGAAGAATCATCTTTCTTGCAACTGCTAAAATGAAACATAACAACTAACATAACTGCTAATTGTAGTATGGTTTGTAATTTCTTTCTCATAAACATTATTTTTATTAAATTAAGTCGTAAAATTAATAAAAATAATTCAATAAAGAGGAAAAAAGAAAATTAATTTAATGAATTTAAAAAAACTATTGAAAATAGAAGTAAGTTTGTGAGTTAAAAGTATTAATTTTGCAGAAAAAACAATATGATAAAAGCTCTTATATTTGATTGGGGTGATACCATAATGAGAGATTATCCACACTTAAAAACACCCATGCATACCTGGAATCATGTTGAATACATACCCGAAGCCGAAAATATGCTCAAAGATTTAAGTAAAAATTACACAATGGTAATTGCTACAAATGCAGGTCAATCGGATACCGATGCAATGATAAAAGCCTTGAAAAGAGTAAATGCTGATACGTACTTTAATTATTATTTTTCTTCAAAAGATTTAGGATATGAGAAGCCGGATGAACTTTTTTTTGAAACCATTATTAATAATATAGGTGTAAAAGCTGCTGAATGTGTGATGATAGGCAATATTTACGAAAAAGATATTGTTGGAGCTAAAGACATTGGCATGCATACCATTTTATTTAATGAAAATAATGTAAAAGATATTTATCAAAAGGCTGATTTCATTGTTAATTCCATGTATGATATTATTAGTATCGTTGAAAAAATAAATACTAATAAATAAAACTTAGCTTTCACTAAAAATAAAACTGTCCTTATTTATAAAGAACAGTTCAATAAAGGGAAAATAAAGAAGATAGACGAATACATAATATATAGTTATTCAACACTTAAGAATTGTGGTATTAAATTTGTTTATAATTGTTAACAAGAATATATTAATATGAATAATAGTAACAATATAAATGAATAAGTATTATTAAATATAAAAAACAATAATTGTATTAATAATATATGTACTTTTGAAGAGGATTTTATACTAATTACTAATATTATAATTTAAACTATGATAAAGATACTAGTTGCTGAAGATTACTTGTTTAATCAAATAATACTTCAAAGATATTTTAAGAAACTCGATTATTCATTTGTGATATGTAATAATGGAAGTGATGCAATAAAAGAATTAAAAGAAAACGACTTTGATATAGTTTTAATGGATATTGAAATGCCTATAATGGGAGGCATTGAAGCAGTTACTTATATTAGAACAGTGCTTAATACCGAAAAGAAATCAATACCAATTCTAGCTCTAACAGGTCATCACGACGAAAATTATTTTAAAGAATTAAGAATAATTGGTTTTAATGATTTTATTCTTAAACCTATTGATAAAGATGATTTAGTAAGAAAGATTCATACTAATTTAAAAATAGAAGAATCTAATAAAGAAATTGAAGTAACAAATGAAAGTGAAAATTTAAATGCTGAATGTGTTATTAATCTTGATTATCTAAATGAATTTGCTCAAGGCGATAAAGAATTTATAACCGAAATGATTGATTTATTTTTAGTGCACGCACCTAATTTTATTGAGAACATAAAAACAGGATATGCTGAAAATGATTGGGAGAAATTAAGATATAATGCACATAAGTTTAGCCCACAATTAGCTTTCTTTGGATTAAAGGCCATTATTCTAAATATAGATATGATAGAAGATTATGCCGTCAAAAAACTTCCAATTGAAGGATTTGATGAGATTATAAATAAAGTTGAAACTAACTGTAATAAGGCGATTCAACAATTAAAAGAAATAACAATCTAATAAATAAAATTGATGAAAATTTTAGTTTGTGATGATGATGTTTTAATGTTAAAAGCTATTGAATTTAAGCTTAAACGTGATGGTTATGAAGTACTGGTTGCAACAAACGGACGTGATGCTTCGGATTTAATTAGAGATGATAACGACATTACTTTAGTTATAACTGATTTGCTTATGCCTTTTTTTAATGGTTTGGAATTAATAAACTTCATCAAGACTGATTTGCAAAAGACAATACCTATTTTGGTGTTATCAAAAATAGGTTTAGAAGAAACAGTTTTAAAAGCTTTTGAACTAGGGGCTGATGATTATATGGTAAAACCATTTAGCCCAAACGAACTTACAATTAGAGCAAAAAAACTTTTAATGCGAAAGTAAGAAATGAAAGCTATTTTTAAAATACTATCTTTTCTATTCCTCCTAGTAAATACAAGTGTAATTTATAGTCAAGTTACTATAAAGAATAATGTAATTACTATTGATTCAAAGAAAATAGATAAAGTATATGGTATTGCTAAAAATTATGCTTATGAAGGCAAAAGAGATACCGCACGCAAAATATGTTATAAAATATTAGAGTTTAATAAAGATTATTATGATGCTAAATTATTAATTGGAAGAACATATGCTTGGGATAACAAATTTGATTCAGCAAGATCTGTATATAGAAGAATTATTTATGATAATAAAGTAAAAAATAAAAAAGAAGCTATTGATGGAATAATAGATGTTGAAACATGGAATGAAAATACTGACTCAGCACTATATTATTGTTATTATGGACTAGCTAAATGCAGAAAAGATAGTAATGATTTTATATTACGTATAGCAAATATTTATTTAAAAGATGGTGATAGCGAGGGAGCAAAAAAGCAGGTTAATATAGTACTTGAAAGAGATTCGATGAACAGAGATGCACATAAGATGCTCGAATTAATTGATTCTCTCAGTTTGCCTGATAAACTACAACTTGAATACATACATGAATGGTTTAATGACCCCTATTATAGAAGATTCAACCTTTATTCTTTAAGTTATGAAAAACAAACAAAATTAGGCCCTCTTATAGGTAGAATCTACTATGGGCGTATAATAAATACAGCTACAAACGACTCATTACTTTCTGATGATAAAGGTATGCAATTTGAAATTTCAGCATATCCAAAGATTAGTAAAGATTATTATGGCTTTTTATTACTATCAGTTTCCCCTGATTTCTTTTTCCCTAAATATAGGATTGCTGTTGAATTATTCAGGAAACTTCCGTATTCATCTGAAGTTTCTCTTGGTTTTAGGAAAATGGGATTTCAAGGTGGTGGTTTTAATAATAATGTTACTGTTTATACAGGTTCACTTAGCAAATACTTTGGAGATTTATGGTTATGCTTTAGACCATACATGACCGTTTCGGACGTATCAACAGGCTTTACTTACACATTTGAAGCAAGGAAATTTTACAATACTAGAGATCATTTTGTTTTTGCTCAGTTAGCTATAGGAAGCTCTCCGGACGAACCTGCAAATCTTGTGCATACTCCTGTTTTTGAGCAAGACTACACCTTAAGATCAAGTAAATTAAAATTTGGGTACCAAAGACCATTCTTAAAGAACTGGTTGTTTTATGCTGCTTTTGGCATTGAAAGCGGAGATTACAAACCTGAATTCTTTCATACAATCTATAGTATTGAATTAAGATTAGGGTACTACTTTAGATAAAACTCTTCCAATAAAACAATCTTTTATTACATTAAATTAACATTACGGGTAAACGTAAAAATCACTTTGCAAAGTAGCATAGAAACTACATTCATTGGCACTATAGCTATAGAAATCACAAATACAAATCGTCTCTTTAATTTGATAAACGGGTTTCTTACTCATGTCGCTCCTATCGCTGAACTTTTACTAATAGTTCGGCGGTGTGTACTACTTATCCATTGTTATCTAATAGCTATAAGACTTATCAAAACAAACACCATTTTAACAAATAATATTATCAATTCTTAAAGTAAGTTTGTAAGTTTAATTGTTATATTTGCATATATATTGGAAAAGATTATGGAAACAAAAACAAAACACATTATACTTGGAGCTGGTGGAGCCATAGGAAACGTACTAGTTAACGAATTGCTATGTAATAATGAAAGCGTTAAACTTGTAGGGCGTAATCCAAAACCTTTAAAAGGAGTTGAGATTGCTAAAGCTGATATCAATTATTATAACGAGATATTAAATGTTATTGAAGAGAACTCAATAGTCTACTTGCTTGTTGGTTTGAAATATGATTATGAGGTTTGGAAAGAACAATGGCCTGTAATTATGCGAAGTACCATAGATGCATGCATTGAAAAGAATGCCCGATTAATATTCTTCGACAATGTATATATGTATGGAAAAGTGGAAGGTAAAATGACTGAAGAAACACTCTTTAATCCGTGTAGTAACAAAGGAAAAGTAAGAGCCGAGATTGCAAATATGCTGCTTAATGAGATGAATCATAAAACTATTAAAGCTATGATTGCCCGTTCGGCTGATTTCTATGGTCCTTATGCTGAAAAAACTAGTATCCCTGCAATGTTTGTATTCGATAAACATGCAAAAGGAAAGAAGGCTCAATGGCTAATAAATGCTAAACTAAAACACTCTTTTACTTTTACTCCTGATTGCGGAAAGGCGCTTTATATGCTTGCTAAAGCTGAAGATGCTTATGGACAAACCTGGCATTTGCCAACTGCTCATCCTCCAATTACAGGAGAAGAATTCATAAAGATATCTGCCGATATTTATGGTGTAAAAACTGATTATTCTATCATGAAAAAGTGGATGGTGAAAATAGGAGGTTTGTTTATAACCATGGTTAAAGAGGCTTATGAAATGCTTTATCAAAATGAGTTTGATTATGAGTTTGATTCAACAAAGTTTGAGAAACGATTTAATTTCACACCAACATCTTATCAAAAAGGGATAAAAGAAACGATAGATTTCTATAAATCAACTACGGTTAAATAAAAATTACATTCTTTTGGTATAGTTTTGTTTGATGTAATGATATTTATTCTATCTTTGTTATCTTAAATAAAGACAACATGGAATCAAAATATTCTAACATTAATTTAAATTATAAAATTTGGTTAGAGACTCAAGACCAGCTTGGAATACTAGGTGATGGTAAATGGGTACTCCTCAAAGCTATTGAAGAAACAGGCTCGTTAAAGTCAGCAATGGAGAAGCTTAACTTAACTTATCGCAAAACATGGAACAATCTTCAACAAATAGAAGAAAGATTAGGTTTTCCGATACTGGAAACTACTCGTGGAGGAGCTGATGGTGGAAATACATGCCTTACCGAAGAAGGAAAACGAATAGTAAGAGCTTTTGACAACTTTCATAATGAATTTGATGTGATGATTAATCAAGCATTTGACAAGTTTAAAAAGGAACTTGAAGAAAAATAATTGCATCTTTCCAAATGCAGTAAAATACATTACGAAATTATTAGTATCTTTGTTGCGATTTAATACATCCTATGAAATACATTATAGCAATTGACGATACCGACAACCTTGACAGCAGAGGAACAGGGCATTTAGCTCGTACTCTTGCTGCCGGTTTGGAGGAAAGAAATCTGGCGATTATCGAAAATGTTACGCGTCATCAGCTTTATGTACACGAAAACATTCCTTTTACATCTCATAATAGTTCAGCAAGTATAGTTGTTGAAGTTGTTGATAATAATATTGAAGAAGTCATTGAATTTTGTCGGCAGCATTTACTTCAAGAAAGTGCTATTGGGTCAGATGCAGGTTTATGTATTGCGGCTTATGATAAGATTACAGATGAAGTTGTCGATTGGGGGAAGCGTGCTAAATGTGAGATATTAACTAAGGAAAATGCTCATAAGTTAGCTGATAAAACAGGTATTTATCTCGAAGGTTTAACCGGTGAACTCATAGGTGTTATAGGTTCGCTTGCTGCTGTAGGATTGCGTTTTGATGGAAATGATGGAAGAGTTTTATGGATCAAGAATCTAAGAGAACTTACCGGAACATTTACCATTGCAGAATTAAATAAAGTTTTAAAGATAGACGCCATCGTTACTAAAGAATATTTACCAATACCTGAGGCTAGTACCATAATAATTGAAGCATGGCCACGCCCGGTAGTCATTAATAAGAAAGTTACATTAATAGTTGAAAAAACTGATAACAATGAAGAATTCCAGTTCAGAAGTGCTCCAAAGGAGTTTATTAAAAGTATTACCGAATAAAACGATTGTAACAATCATCGAAGTTTTATTCCTTATCCTTATCGGGATGCTTGCAGTTACCTTGCATGCAAGGTTGCGCATGCCAATGAAGATACCCGGAAAACAAGGTGTACTTTTCATGTTTTTATTAATCTCAGCATACTCTTTTTCGCGATTCAGGTTTGCAACATTGATAAGTTGTGCAGGTGCTTCCATGTTATTATTCGCTAACGTGCTAGCATTTGACGATCCTTATATGGCTTTTGAATACATGCTATTAGGCTTTGTAATGGATATGCTTTTAAATGGAATCCCTAAGTTACAATCAAAAGTGTGGTTTATAGCTTTAGTTTGCGGTATCAGTTGGATGGTAATTCCTTTATCACGTGAAGTAATCCATTTAACCACCGGCTTCTTCTACCCTTCTTTAATGACAGGATTGTTATTCCCGACTTTTACGCATTTTGCAGCAGGGTTTACAGGGGGATTGTTTGGAGCAATGGCTTCTAAAGGAATCAAATCTAAATTAAAGTAATTAATATCTGAATAATAAAGAGTATTTAATACAAATAATTAATCCCATTTAATGGGATTTTTTAATAATGGCGAGATGCACATACTATCAAATCGAAGGAGGGGATTAATCAGACTAAGTATCTTAATTATTGTTCTTATAACAATGTCTTGTAAAAAAGATGAACCCGGAATACCTCCACATATTGAGTTTATTAAACAAGCCGGATACATCTGGAGTGACACCACTTTGCAAATTGGCACGCAAGTTAAGATTGGTGTAGTTGGATCGAAAACTAATGCTAATATTACTTACTTTAATATTGTTGTTAGTAAAAACGGGACATCTCAGATAGCCATTGATAGTGGGATGAATACTTCTAATTTCTCTTATAATTATTTAATAAATTATCAAGGCTTAAGTGATGTTGAAACATGGACTTTCATGACTATGGATGAGGATAGAAATAAGTCTTCAATAAGCTTAACAATAAAGAGGAGTGCAGTTACTAACTGGGGAGCTGTCAAAAGTTTCAATTCCATAACATTAGGAGCTCAAAACAACACTGTTAATGGTAGTTTTCTTTCGCTCAACAGTGGTAATACTTTCTTATTAAATCAAGCTTATCAAAATCAAGATTCCATAGATATTATATACTACTATGGACCATCTCCTAATTATTATAACGCTACCTTATCTTCGCCTTTAGAGACACAAGCTCCCGACTTTTTTACAGGTACGTATGGTATTAGTAACTGGACAACCAAACATGTAACTATGTATTCGCTTACTAACATCTCCCCTACTCAATTTGATCAGATTACAAATGACAGCCTCTTAATTGTATCTTATCCTTTGGCAGGAAGCACTAAGAAATCGAAGTTTATGCAAGCCGATCAGGTTATCTCTTTTAAAGATATAGCAGGTAAATATGGTTTGATAAAAGTTGTATCTGTTAATGGTACAGATGCTGGAACAGCTGAATTATCAATAAAGATACAGGAATGATGAAAAGAATACCCTTTATTATATGTATCCTGTTGATGCCTTTGTTTTCGTTTACGCAAGTAACTAAAAACAGCAAACTTACGGACACAATTACCTTAGAGAAAGTATTTATAACTGCTACTCGCACCGAATTAAATCCTATTAATATACCTGCAAGTGTCTCGGTTATAACCAGAGCACAAATTGAAAACTATCCCGCTTTTAATGGTGATGATTTGCTGAGGATGATCCCCGGTTTGAATGTTGACAGAGATTATGGTATCTTCTCAAAAAACTCAGGCATAACTATGAGAGGTTTAAATAGTGCCCAACGGACTTTGGTGTTACTCGATGGTGTTCCTATTAATAAAACTGATGGCGGAAGCATTGACTGGAACAGAATTAACCCTGATAATATCGATAAGATCGAGATCTTAAGAGGGGCAGGTTCATCGGTGTATGGTGGGAGTGCTATGAGTGGCGTTATCAACATTATTACGCATAAACCTACTAAAGAAATTGAAGGTAAGCTTAAGACCTTTTATGGCTCTGATAATACCTTTGGAGGCTCTTTGTTTCTTGACGGTTCAAAGATTAAAGATGAGAAAGGTTTGTATTGGTGTGTTAATGGTTTTTATCGCAAAGGTGAAGGATATATTGTTGCTCCTGACAGCAATTATAATAGTTATAGTGCTAAAACTTATCTTAAACAACACAATGGTGATTTTAAATTTTGTTATCAATTCGACAGGAATAATACGTTGGAATTTGATTATAATTATAATGATGATAAGATGGGCGATGGCACTAAGATATTTGAAGAAGAAGGTGGCTACAATCGTTACATTACTCATTTCATAAGAGGAACTTATAATGGATATTTAAAAGGTTTTAAGATAGTTGCCAATGGATTCTTTCAATTAGAAGATTATCTGCGACAGAATGAAACTATTAAAAAGACGAATGGTAGTTACACTTTGTATAATACAGAGGCTTTCCGCAAGGATTTCGGCATCTGGCTTACTGCAAGTAAACACATTACTCCCAATCAAAACCTGACTATAGGATTGGATGTTAAGCAAGGTAGTGTTGATTCGCAGGATAATTATAAGACTTCTACTGATATTCTTACCAATAAAGGTGTCATGAATTTTGGTGCTATCTTTGCTGAACATGAACTTAGTTTGTATCACGACAAGGTTAAAATTATTAGTGGAATCCGCTTTGATATTGCCCAGTTCAGGGATGGCAGTTTTAC
>JBAXLO010000004.1:0-48215 GCA_037134755.1 Bacteroidota bacterium
GCTTAATAGCTACTGGTTGATCGCCTGTAGGATAATATTCTGTTGTTAATTTAAAATCCAATGTTACTCCTTATTTAAAACTGCAAATTTACGTTTTATTTTGCATTATCACCAGAAACAATTTTAGAGTATTTTAGTTTACGTTTTATAAACTTTGATTCAATTAACTCATAAGATAGTGTTGCAATAACAATAGACAATAAAGCGCCTGCTATATAATTGATTAGCATATTATTGAATCCGAAATTATATAAAACTTTTATTGTAATAACAATTGCAATTTGATGATACATATATAATCCATAAGATATTTTTCCTAAATATGATAAAAATTTGAATTCTAAATTAAGTATACTTTTCTTATTCCCGGCAAGGTTTAAAAGCATTATAGCAAATAAGATAGCATAAGGTTCATAAGCGAAATATTCTAATTTTACACCAAAAGAAAACATCAGTATTAATAATAGATATACGATTATTTGTGTGTAAATACTAAAAAGTATTTTTATAATTTTTTGTTTGTCTTTAAAAAGAATAAATGCAGCAATTCCGCCTATTGCCATACAATCTATATTAAAATAATTTTCCCAGAAGTTATTTAATATCTCGAACACATTTTTAGTAGGAAATGCATTATGAAGAAAAATAAATGAAAATCTTAAAATTAAATAGAAAATTATAACTCCAAATAGCATATTTACAACCTTATCTTTTACTCTTTTTATGAGTACTGGCCATATTAAATAAAATTGTTCCTCAACTCCCACCGACCAGCATTGACCTATGTAAGGTATTGGTAATATCAGTGATTGTGCAACGTTAGGAACAAAAATCATAAATAAAAACACTTTTAAACCAAAGCTGGAATGCATATGATCTGTCCAACTGGGAATATCGAAAAAATGCATTTGTGGCATTATAAATAACCCTGCTAAAACTATTAAATAATATAAGGGCCAAATCCTAAGTATTCTTCTTATGTAAAAGTCTTTAATTGAAATTGTATTAGTTTCTTTTCTTTCTTGCATCAACAAATATGTAATTAAGAAACCGCTTAATACAAAAAACAATATAACTCCTAATTTGCCCATAATGTGCATAAAAGGGATGTCAAAATAATTATCGAACTTATATATCATCTTCGTTTGCTCAATATGGTAAATGATAACGCTTAATGCAGCTATAAATCTGATACCGTTAAAACTCGGGAAGTAAACTTTCTTCATATGCTTTAGTTTTTTGTGTTTTGTTGTTTCAATAAAATTTAATCAAATTACTTAAGTAAAGTCAATCAACAAAAGTAAGTAATTATTATCCTATTATATTGTATTAAAATAAAAGATATTAACAAAAATCCTGTTAATATCATATCTAATATTAACAAGCTTTGCGCATTTTTTTAATAATTTTGTGGAATGCTCATTTTGTTCATCTTAGTATAATACAAAGCCACACCGACATGATGTTTTGTTGTAATAACGCTATATCTTGTCCCAGTATTTTTATTAATTCAGTTCAATAGTCAGGTTTATAATTTTGGGTATGAAACTGTTATTTGTTGCATCGAAGCAGTAATTTTATCAGCATACATAATAACTTTGCTGTTAACATTACGAGCTGCACGTCCTGCAGTTTGTGTAAGCGAACGTTCGGAACGTAGAAACCCTTCTTTATCTGCATCTAATATTGCAACTAGAGATACTTCGGGCAAATCAAGACCTTCTCTTAAAAGATTAACACCAATCAACACATCAAATGAACCTGCTCTTAAATCATGCATAATCTCTATTCGCTCAAGCGTTACAACTTCTGAATGGATATACCTGCATCTTATCCCAAGATTAGTCATGTACTTTGATAACTCCTCAGCCATCCTTTTAGTTAGTGTAGTTACAAGCGTACGTTCGCCTTTAGCAGTTGTTTTCTCAATTTCATCAAGCAAATCATCAACTTGATTGGAGTTTGGACGAACATCAATAATAGGCTCGAGCAAACCTGTAGGCCTTATCAATTGCTCCACTACTATCCCCTCAGACATTTGAAGTTCATAATCAGCAGGGGTTGCACTTACATATATAATTTGATTGATCATCGACTCAAATTCATCAAATTTCAAAGGCCTGTTATCCATTGCCGATGGTAATCTAAAACCATATTCAACAAGATTTTGCTTACGCGAGCGATCGCCACCATACATTGCTCTTACTTGTGGCACTGTAACATGACTTTCGTCAATAATAATCAAATAATCATCAGGAAAATAATCTAATAAACAGAATGGTCGTGTCCCTTGATCTCTTCCATCAAAATAACGCGAATAGTTTTCAATACCCGAACAATAACCCAACTCTCTTAGCATTTCTAAATCATAAGTAACCCTATCTTCCAACCTCTTTGCCTCAAGATGTTTCCCATTTTCCTTTAAGTATGCCATCTGTTTAAGCAAATCATCTTGAATTAAGTAAATTGCTTGTTGAATTTTATCTTTTGATGTAACAAATATATTAGCAGGGTATATCTTTAAATCGTCAAATTCAGCGATAACACCTCCACTTGAGACTTCAAAAGATTCTATGTTCTCAATTTCATCACCAAAGAAATAAATTCGATAAGCATAATCTAAGTAAGCAGGAAAAATATCAACAGTATCACCTTTAACTCTAAAATTACCACGGGTAAAATCAGCTTCAGTCCTTGAATAAAGACTATTTACAAAGAAATGAAGCAATTGATTTCTACTTATAATCTGATTCTTTTTTATATCAATAATATTACTGTAGAAATCTTCAGGATTTCCTATACCATATATGCAAGAAACTGAAGATACGACAATAATATCACGACGTGAAGACAAAAGAGAAGAAGAAGTACTTAATCTTAGCTTCTCAATTTCTTCGTTTATTGATAGATCTTTCTCAATATAAGTATTTGTTGATGGAATAAAAGCTTCCGGTTGGTAATAATCATAATAAGATACAAAATATTCAACAGCATTATCCGGAAAGAACTGCTGAAACTCACTGTATAGCTGTGCTGCTAAGGTTTTATTATGACTTAATACAAGTGTTGGTTTCTTTACTTGCTGAATAACATTAGCAATAGTAAAAGTTTTACCTGAGCCTGTAACTCCTAATAATGTTTGAGCTTTATCACCACGATTTATGCCCTCCACTAATTGCTTAATAGCTACTGGTTGATCGCCTGTAGGATAATATTCTGTTGTTAATTTAAACTCCACGTTGAATTCATTTAAAAGATTGTAAAATTAATGCTTTTTTTCATTGATTTTGCTTTTATATCAATATTTTTATTAATTTAGCCGAATTAATTGACACATATTACTAATATTATAACAAATAAATAGAATGAAAGTAAATAAACCAAAGTCCAGATACGATTTAAACATCAAAAATACTGACAGAGTATTAGATGTAGGATGTGGAAATGCACCTCATCCAAGAGCTAATGTTTGCGTTGATAAATATGAAGATTCTAATTATCACCGTGGAGGGGATTTAAAGGTATTAAAGAGTCAAGAATTTGTAAATGCGTCAGGCGAAAATATGCCTTTCGAGGATAAGAGTTTTGATTATGTAATATGTTGCCACGTTTTGGAACATGTTGATGACCCAATTAAGTTTATTAATGAACTTGTGAGAGTTGGAAAGAAGGGGTATATAGAAATACCTTCACTTGTTGGAGAGTTTTTAGTTCCTAAAGAGGCTCATAAATGGGCTATTTTAGATATTGATGATAAGTTGGTATTTGTTTTAAAGGATAAAATTGGTCTTGATAAACCTAGTGTGGATCTTGGGCATCTCTTCCTAACCCATTTGCCTTCATTTTCTATTGGTTATAAGATCTTATTGAAGACTTATCCGGATATTCTTACAGTTAGATATGAATGGACTGATAATGTAGAAGTACTAGTTAATCCAGAGGATGAAAAATACATGAAGTACTTTAATAAACAATGGTCGGAAGTGGAACTTAATGAGCGTTTTCCAAAGAAAGGTTTAATGAAAGAATTTAAAAATACTGTTTCTGCACTATGTAGAATAGTTTCAACTTATATGAAATCTAATTCTGAGCAGACTTAAAAGTATATATAATAATATATTACAACAATATAGTATTTTTTATAAATGAAAAAGGAGATAATGAATTTTATCTCCTTTTTCTTTATTTATTATTGTAAACCTCCGCGCCCTCTATATAATTTAATAGGCTTATCTAGCTGAACCTTAAGAACAGTCATATACTCATCGTTAACATTGGCCGGGACATCAATATAAACTAATCCCGGAACACTGCTCCATGATATTTTACCAACAAGTTTATGTGTTAATTTCGTTCCTGAGCCAACTACTGTAACATTTTTAACATCATTAATTAAGCCTTTAATCATAACATTACCATTAACTTTGCCTTGGATAAAAAGATATAAAACTGTTGAATCTTTTGATAAGGTTGTAGGTCCATAAAAATGGCCTTGAGGCATCCCGCCAAGGGTATTAAAGATAGCTTCACTATGCTTTGTAGTCCATTTGCCAAGCTCTTTTAAAATATTTTCCTGTTCGGCAGGGATAGTCCCATCTTCCTTTGGACCAATATCTAACAAAAGGTTACCGCCCATACTAATTGCATCAGCAAAGATAGTTATAACTTCATAAGGAGTTTTATAAATAGTGTCGCTAGGCTGATAACCCCATGATTCATTGGATGTCATGCAAAGTTCCCAGTATTTTAGATTAGGACGTGTAACAGGGAAGTTTTGTTCAGGAGTATCATAATCACCATAGCCTTGTAATCTGCCGTTTATGATGGTATTTGGATTATTATCTAATATAATTTTTCTGATTAATGGCGCATTCCATTCCTCTGCTGAATGTTCCCAATCGCCATCAAACCAAATCAAATCAGGATTAAACTGTTTTGTGATTTCTTTTATCTGACCATGACAAAAATTCAAGAATTTATTCCATCTAATAGTATCTTTTTTAGAATCATATCTTGATGAATCTTTTAAAAAGCCCGGATAATCAGGATACGACCAGTCGATGAGGGAGAAATAGTTGCCAACTTTGATATTATTTTTGCGCAAAGCAGTAAAAAAAGGTGATAACACATCGCGTTTGGCAGGTGATTTCTGGGGAATACTCAATTTATTCATTTTTGTATCCCATAAAGCCACGCCATCGTGGTGTTTTGTAGTGATTACGCAATATCTGGCGCCGGTATTCTTAATTAATTCCGCCCAATAGTCAGGATTATAATTTTTAGCTGTAAAACCATTGATCTGTTGCATGTAATCTTTATGCAAAATATGTTTATTGTGAAAAGCCCATGACTCAGATGTGCCTTTTACAGCATAAATACCCCAATGAATGAATATACCGAGCTTGGCATCTGCAAACCATTGCATTTTTTGCTCATTTTCTTTAATATCAGGCTTCTGTTGCGAAAAGCTTTTGCTATTTATAGCAATCAATAATACCATTAAAATTAATGACTTTGTGCAGTAATGTCTCATTTATACAATTTTTGAATTTATAATTTGAACAGAGCAAAAGTAGTAAAATAAATAACATCTGCGTTAGCAAAATAAAATTATACAATATTATAATAGGATATCAATAATGATTACTAATAGAATAATATTATGTAATTAAACAATTTACAACTATTAAAAGCATTTAGTTATTGATGCATTTATTTTATTAAAGTTGAATATTTTTTTTAGTATAAATGATTTTATAAAATGATATAAAGAGAGAATTAGCATTTAAAAGCACTATGTAGTAATTAATAGCTAAACGTTGCAATCTAAATCTTTATACATACCGAAAATTACATTGTAGTTATTCTTACTGATATCAGAATTTAAATTAACAGATTCCTCACTTCGTTCGGAATGACAGCTATTTTTATGATGGATGAGAGAAAATGGCGGCTTTGCCGCCATTTTCTCCTCCCAACCCCCAAAATGAATTGTCATTCCGAATGAAACGAAGTGGAATGAGGAATCTGTGAGTTAAATCTCAGTAATTACATTTTTCAATAACTCCTATCTAAACAAACTATTCTTATCCCAATTTTAATCGCGATCAACTTTATTTTAAGTTTTATATTATTATTAAATAACAGATTTATAATAATATAAAACAACACAACAACCAACAAATACAGTGTATAATCAGTAAAAATGTGTGTATATTTCGACGGAATATGCGCATAAACCGGCAGAATATGCGCATAAACCAGCGGAATGTGCGCATAAACCAGCGAAATATGCGCATAAACCAGCGAAATATGCGCATAAACCAGCGGAATGTGCGCATAAATCGACGGAATATGGGCATAATTCAACGAAATATGGGCATAAACCGACGGAATATGGGCATAAACCGACGGAATATGCGCATAATTGAACGGAATATACACACATTTTAATAGAATATATGCTTATTTCGACAAGAAGAGTGTATATTTAAGGTAAATTTAGGCATAATTTATCCAAATAAAAGCTGTAGAAAAGCAATTTTACACAGATTGTAAGTAACTATATCCCAATATTATCTAATTTAACATCCTTATAAATAAATTATGAGGTGAGGGAATTAGGGTAATACTACATCTAAATAGTTTAGACTTATATACACCTGTATATAAAACTGTTAACATTATATTTAAACAAAATGATTATATTGTTAGTGTACTAATAAAAGAATATTGTTAGCATGAAAAAAGTTTTATGTCTTATAATTGACTAATTGCTAGCTATTAAATATATTTTATTAATATCTCAATTTATACCTAATGTTTAAGTACTTTTGGTGAATAATTTTAGAATCATTAAACAACAAATAAATTGCAATAAAAAGGAAATAGAAGTCAACTGAGCACAAAGTTATATATTTAAGTTGATCATTGAATTTTAATGAATTAGAATAAGATATTTTATTGTAACTTATAAATTAAAAAATATTATAATGCGATACAGAAAACGAATCAGTATATTACCTGGTATTAGTATTAACCTGAGTAAGAGTGGCATTTCAACTACTTTTGGCATTAAAGGATTGAGTGTAAATGTAGGTTCAAAAGGAAGCTATCTGAATACCGGCATTCCGGGTACAGGTTTATATGATAGGACAAGGATATCAGGCAATTCAACTTATTATTCAAAACCAGTACAGAACTCTTATTATAATTCAGGAACATCGGCATATCAACCTAAGTTTATCGCTTTTGGACATGCGGAAAGTTGGATTAAAAACAAAACCTACTATACATTTTACTTTCTGTTGTTGATAGCAGGGATAGTAATTGCATTTTTCAATATCCCTATTGCCATTTCACTCATCTCACTATATATTATTATTATGATAAGATGGGTATTTACGGATGCAGGCAAAGCATGTTCGGAACTTAGAAAAGCCAGAAAATTATGGAATACAACTCCCGAAGGTGCAAGCGTTAGCATACTTGAACATCTGGAGAATTCATACGGACATTACAAAAATCAATTATTAATTAAAGATATAATATTTCAGGCTAAAATTTTAAAGAAATATGAAGTAGAATTAAAGTTTCTGAGTTTTGTAAGTGATGAAGATTCAACTACTATCGTTGAGTTAGCTGAATGTAATTTTGCATTGGAACATTATGCTGAAGCAGTAAAATATTATGATAAGATTACACTTATACCTCAAAGCGAAACAGAGAAAAACAATATTTATTCTAAATCAGGGATTGCATTGTATCATATTAATGAGTATAAAAGAGCAATAGAAACTTTGCAAAAAGTAACATTAGCTTACGATCAACAAAGCTTACTCAAATTAATTATGGGGCAGTGTTTTTATGCTCTTAAAGAATATGAAACGGCTATCTTTACTTTTACATCATTTGTTAGTCCAAATAAAACATTTGATACAAATATGTTTGAAATGGCATATACTTTAGGTTTAATTTATAAACAAACCAATAATAATGAAAAAGCTCTGTATTGGCTTAATATGGTATATACACGCGATATAAATTATAAAGATACAGGAGCGCTTATAAAAGAAATATCTTGATTAACAATACACTGCAAAACAATTTGTGTTAGAACACAATGATTATCAATAATCATTAGACTACAAACTAATAGTCATTACTAATGAATAATAAATTACAAAAAAGGATATTCAACCTTTGTAAGGAACAAAGCATGGGCAGGAACAGAAAAGCCTGCATCTGAACGGTTCTTGTTCTCTATAATATTCTTTAAGTCTTCAATAGTAATTCTTCCATTGCCAAGGTCGAGCAGTGTACCAACTATTGCTCTAACCATATTACGTAGAAAACGATCAGCCTTTATTGTAAATACCAATTCATCACCACTCTGCTTCCAATAAACTTCCATAATGGTACAATTATTAGTATAAACTTGTGTATTGGATTTAGAGAAACAAGAGAAGTCGGTATAATTAAATAACAGTGCTGCTCCCCTATTCATATGTTCTATATCAAGCTTAAAAGGATAATAATAGGATAGCTCTGTATTAAAAGGATTCTTATTTCTATATATAATATAATTGTATGTTCGCGAAATGGCATCAAAACGAGCATGCGCATCTGGATTTACAGTAATGATATCATAAATAACAATATCCTTCTTTAAAAAACAATTTAGTTTAAAAATAGCCTTTGTCTTTACTTCATCACTTAATAGTCTATTCAAATCAAAATGAGCATAAAACTCTTTAGCATGTACACCGGTATCTGTTCTACCACAACCTGTAAGTTCTATTGTTTCGCCCATATATATACTCATAGTCTCATTTAGTACCTGTTGCACAGTAATAGCATTGTCCTGCATTTGCCATCCATGAAAATTTTTGCCGTTGTAAGCCAGTTTTAGGAAATATCTCATTTGATCCATTAGTTATTTTACAAAAGTATAAAAGTTTTGCCAATAATTAGCCAAAACTTTTTTAAACATTTTTTATTTTACTCGATTATCATTAAAAGCAGAAATATTTTAACAGATAATACCATATTGGGACAGTTTTTAATCAAAATTTAGGTCTAAATTGATTAAAAAATTAATAAAAGAGTGCTTTTTTGAAAATATATTCATTTTTATTAAAAGTGTAAAATATTAAAATACAAGTATCTTAACATCATTGTTAAATAAAATTAAAAATAAAATGAAAATAAGTTACGATTTGTTAGATTCGTAACAATAAAAATTTATACTTTTGCATCATTAAATTGTTACAATAATAACAAGAGCAAAAAAACAAATTATCATTAATAAATAATGGAGGGAAAAATGTCCAATATTGAAAATTTAGTAAAAAACCTAGTTGAAAAACACGGCAAGACCAGAAACAGTCTAATGCCGGTTTTACAAGGAATCGTTAAGGAAGAAAGATATCTTTCTGAAGAAGCGATGTTAACAGTTGCAAAAGAATTAGATCTATCAGCAGCTGACGTTTATGGCTCTGCCTCTTTCTATACATTTCTTGACACGATTCCTCGTGGAAAGAATATAGTAAGAGTTTGTAAAACTATCTCTTGCCACATGCAAGGAAAGGATGAACTTATTCATGCTTTAGAGAACACCTTAAACATTAAGGTTGGAGAAACTACACATGATAAGAAGTTTACTCTATTAACCGCTAATTGCTTAGGCTGGTGCCACAAGGGACCGGTTATGCTTGTAAATGATGAAGTGTATCCTGCGATAACAGTTCAAAAAGCTGTTGAAGTTGTAGAAGGCATTGCAAAAAATTCAAAGTAAAAATTAATTAAAAATTACTTAAAACGTCTTACAATGGAAAATAAGATTTTAAAGAAAGTTGATTTAATCTTTCAGGAATGCACCGTAAATGATGTAATTGAAACAGTAGCAAAAGCCGTTACTAAGAGTCCTGATGATATTATTCTGGAAATAATTGATTCCGGATTAAAAGGCAGAGGTGGTGCCGGTTTCCCAACAGGATTAAAATGGAAATTCACTAAGAATGAAGACAGTCCTGTAAAATATGTAATCTGTAATGCTGACGAAGGCGAACCGGGAACATTTAAGGACAGAGAAATATTAGATACAGTTGCTTGTAAAGTATATGGAGGTATGACTATCTGTGGTTATGCTATCGGTGCTAAAGAAGGTTTTATATATTTAAGAGGTGAGTATAACTTCTTACTTCCTAAATTGAATAAACAATTAGAAGAGTTCAATAAATTATTAAAAGGTAAGAATATTGACTTCTCAATTGCTATAAAATCAGGTAGTGGTGCTTACATCTGTGGAGAAGAAAGTGCATTATTTGAATCAATGGAAGGAAAAAGAGGCGAACCAAGAAACAAACCTCCTTATCCAACAGTTTCAGGATATAATAGTAAGCCAACAGTTATCAATAATGTTGAAACATTAGTTCAAGTAACTATGATCAGCAAAATGGGTGCTGATAAATTTAAAGAATTAGGAACAAAAGACTCAAGAGGATCTAAAGTATTCTCAGTTTCTGGTGATACTCCTACTGCCGGTATTTATGAACTTGAATTAGGTATGCCTTTAGCTGATTTCGTTGAAGATTTTGGTGATGGCGATACAAAAGCAGTTCAGGTTGGAGGTGCTTCCGGACATTGCGTTCCTCGTAAACAATTTAAAGATACTATCATTGGTTTTGAAGGTATCCCAACAGGAGGATCTATGATGATCTTTAACAGTTCACGCTCTATGTATAATGTATTACATGATTATTTAGAGTTCTTCACCGAAGAATCTTGTGGTCAATGCACACCATGCCGTGTAGGTTGTCAACAACTTCTTAAAGGTATTGAAGCCGTTAAAAAGGGTGAAAGAAAACCTGCATATCTAGAGGAATTGAAGAAATTAGCAAGTACTATGAAAATTGCTGCTAAATGTGGTTTAGGACAATCTGTAGCTAATCCTTTCAATTCTATTGTTGATAATTTCAAAGAAGAAATCATCTATTAATTTATTTGGTAACATTAAATAATCAAAGAAATGAGCGAATATTTAGTAAATTTAAAAGTCAATAATATACCGGTTTCTGTAAAAGAAGGAACCTCTATTTTAGATGCAGCTAAAAAACTTAACTTCAACATACCTACTCTTTGTAATCACCCTGACTTAAGTGTTGCAGGCAATTGTAGAGTTTGTGTTGTAGAAGTAAAAGGTGCAAGATTACTTTCTGCATCATGTGCTACTCCTGTTTCTGAAGGAATGGAAGTATTTACAAACAGCGAAAAAGTTAGAACTTCAAGAAAACATGTAATTGAATTATTACTATCAGAACATAATGCTGATTGTACAAAATGTTTTAAGAACGGTCATTGCGAACTACAGGAACTTGCTTCTGAATACAGAGTAGGTGATCATGTATTCATCGATTTAGTTCATCCAAAAGATAAAATTGCAGATATTTCTTCACCATCTATCAGCAAGGACGACAGTAAATGTATCCGTTGCCAACGTTGTGTTAGAACTTGTGAAGAATTGCAGGCAGTAAGTGCATTAGCAGTTGTAAACAAAGGCGATCATCAAAGAATCTCTACTTTTATGGGTAAACCATTAAATGAAGTAGTTTGTACTAATTGTGGTCAGTGTATTAACCGTTGTCCAACCGGAGCTTTAACTGAAAGAACTTATGTAGAACAAGTATGGAATGCTATTAACGATCCATCAAAACATGTTGTAGTTCAAACAGCTCCAGCGGTACGTATTGGTTTAGGCGAAGACTTAGGTTACGAACCAGGCGAAAGAGTTACCGGTAAAATGGTTGCTGCTTTAAGACACATTGGTTTTGATTCAGTTCTTGATACTGATTTCACTGCCGACTTAACTATTATGGAAGAAGGTACTGAACTTTTAACCAGATTGAAAAGAGCTTTAGTTGATGGCGAACAAGTTGCTTTACCAATGATGACTTCTTGCTCTCCGGGTTGGATTAAATTTCAGGAACATATTTTCCCTGATCTTTTACCAAATCTTTCTACTTGTAAATCACCACAACAGATGTTTGGTGCTTTAGCTAAAACATATTATGCTAAGAAAAAAGGTATCGATCCTAAAAACATGGTGTCAGTATCTATCATGCCTTGTACTGCTAAGAAGTTTGAATGCAACAGACCTGAAATGCGCGACAGCGGTTATCAAGATGTTGACTATGTATTAACCACTCGTGAGTTAGCAATGATGGTTAAGCAAGCAGGTATTGATTTCATGAAACTAGATGATGAAAAATACGACAGTATCATGGGCGAAGGTACCGGTGCTGCTGTTATTTTTGGAGCTACCGGTGGTGTTATGGAAGCTGCTTTAAGAACTGCTTACGAAATTGTAACCGGTCGTGAAGTGCCATTTACTAATCTTAATATCATGCCTGTAAGAGGTATGGAAGGTGTAAAAGAAGCTAAAGTGATGATTAAAGATGTTCTTCCTGCATGGTCATTCTTGGAAGGTGCTGAATTAAGTGTTGCTATTGCTCACGGTTTAGCTAATGCTAAGAAAGTTATGACAGCTGTTCGTGAAGGAAAAGCTAACTATCATTTCATTGAAATTATGGGATGCCCTGGTGGATGCTTAGGTGGTGGTGGTCAACCAATACCAACAAGTCCTGAGATTAGAGGTAAACGTGCAACTGCTATCTATTCAGAAGATGAACACTTACCACTAAGAAAATCTCATCTTAATCCAGAAGTAACTCAGATCTATAAAGACTTTTTGGGTGAGCCTCTAGGTCATAAGTCTCACGACTTATTACATACTCACTACAAGGCTCGTATAAGGTATTAATAGTATCAGATTAATCTAATTCCAAAGGCTGAATCTTAATGGTTCAGCCTTTTTTTGTTTTACTTTGTTATTAATAAAGTAAAGAATTTTACAAGAAATGGTAAACTATAAAGATAAATGCTTAACTTTGCATTAATAATTTAAAACTTTAACAGTATGAAAAGATCAATTTTACTTTTAATTGTGTTAATTAGTTTAGCAATTACTGCTAATGCTCAATGGGTAAAGACCAATGGCCCTGACAGTAGCGGTATTGTAAGTAGTATTGTAATTAATGGTACTAAAATCTTTGCCGGAACATTTGGAGAAGGTATATTCCTATCAACTGACGGTAATAATTGGGGTTCTATTGACAATGGATTAACTGACTCAAGTATCTATTCGTTAGCTTTTAACAACGGTACGCTTATTGCGGGGTCTTCTCATAGTGGTGTTTTTGCATCAACCAATAATGGCACTAGTTGGACACCTTCAAATAGTGGCTTACCTGCTACTTTTATCTATACATTGACTGTTAATAATGGCATTGTATATGCCGGCACTGATCAAGGGATGTTTATTTCGGCAAATAATGGTACTAATTGGACAGCTGCCAATGCAGGTGCACTTTATGATGTGTATGCTATTGCTATTAAGGATAGTAACATCTTCGAAGGCACCTATGCCAATACTGTCTTTCGTTCTACAAATAATGGAGTAAGCTGGACTTCAGCTGGGAATGGGCTACCTAGTGCTTCTATTAATGCTTTAGCCATCATTGACAGTAATATTTTAGCCGGTACTAACGGACTGGGGGTGTATCGTTCTAGAAACAAAGGGGCTAGCTGGGCACTTAAGTGCAATGGCTTACCAACAGGTGCTTTTATCTGGACTTTTGCGGTAAGTGGCAAGTATATTTTTGCGGGTACTCTTGGAAACGGTGTCTACATATCTTCTGATTATGGCGATAACTGGGTTCCGGTAAATACTGGCCTTGATGTTGCTGATATGTCGATTTATTCCCTAGCTATAAGCGGTAATACTATTTATACAGGCACTTATAACGGTTACGTTTGGAAGCGGTCTTTAAGTGAAATCATTACTGCGGGTATTAATGAAACTACTAATAATAAAGAGATAGGTATATATCCTAATCCTGTCAAAGAAAATTTAACTATAGTGAATAAGAGTACTAGTCCTCAAAACTATACTGCTACTATTAGAACTATTCAAGGACAGCAAGTACTTTCTAAAGATATTAAACTGCTTAATACTTACAATATGGATGTTTCGAATATTGCTAATGGCATTTATATTTTAACTTTACAAAATGAAAAGACTCAAATAGTTGAGAAAGTTATAGTGCAGCATTAACAGTAAACACAACTACTTTGTGTAAACAGGTCTTGCAGATTTTAACTGTAAGACCTTTTTCTTTGAAATAACTTTGCAAATCGGAGACAATTGTTGTATATTTGTCGTCCGTTTAACTTAAACAATATTATTATGGAGACAATGATCATTAAAGGAGACTTGATTAAAGATAAGATCTTTATCGAAGTTAAGAGTGAAATTCAAACGCTTCACGCCAAGTATAATAAAACTCCGGGAATAGCCTTTATAGCTTTCTCTTGCATTCCGTTATCTAAATACAACATCCCTCTACATGTTAATTTAGCGGAAGCTGCCGGATTTTATGTCATTAAGAAGATTATGATGGAAGATACTACTGAAGAGGAGCTGTTTAAGCTTGTTGATAAACTTAATGACAATGATGAGATTAACGCCATTGTTCTTCTGCAACCCTTGCCTCCTCATCTTAATCCTATTAGAATTATTAATAGGATTAATCCTGCTAAAGAAGTGGAAGGTTTTCATCCTCAGAATATGCTTAGCACTTTGATTCCTGACATTAAGACTGAAATTTACCTCATGTGTCTTCCAACTGCTTTAGTTGAGATGTTTAAGGAGACAGGTGTGCAGTTTAAGGGAGACCAAGAGTGGGTATTTGTTCTGGATGATGAGTTTGTGGCTAACTCACTTACTAATATGGTAGTCAAAGCGGCTGCTTCTAAGGTTGTTCCGTACGATAGTTCTTTTACTATTGTTAATAAAAGCTCTTCGCATTTAATAGCTTCCTGCCAAAGGGCAGATGTTTTAGTTGTTGTCACCAAATATCCTGAGTATATTCAAGCAGAGTGGCTTAAAGAGGGTGTTTGTATTATCGATATCTATTCAAATCTGGTAAAAGAAGTGCCAAGTAAAGACGATCCCAATAAACTGTTGCCGGTTATCAGGGGAGGTATTAATGTTGAAGCTGTTAAAGGTATTGCAAGCGTTCTTCTGCCTATTCCGGGAGGTTTGATGACTGTTGTTTTAAGTATTTTGTTGAGAAATGCTTTACTTTCCTTTAAGAATAAACTTGGAATAACTACAGATATCAGTTAATCAAGTACTATAGTTTATTTTAGAATAGACACATTGGCATTAAATGTCCCTATACATTTAATACAATAAGAGTTATTAGATATTTTAACCACTAAGCGGTTTAGAACCGCTAAGTGGTAGCTATTCCGCTTAGCGGTTCTAAACCGCTTAGCGGATATATTTGGAAAAGCAACTAGCATATAAAATATACTTAACAATACAAAAGCATCGCGAGGAGGAACAACGAAGCAAACTATTGAATATATGCTTATTGATACTGCTTCACTTCGTTCGCGATGAAAATATGATACTTTAAACAGTATATTCATCATTTAAATAAATATTCTGCACAATAAAACAATACTTTAAATAGTTCTAACATCTAAAGCAATAAAACCATGGTCAAATCTTCTTCTTATATTAACAATAATAGATATTGTTTCTTCAATTATCAAAGTGAGAAGAATAACTCCACTATGTTTTACTTAGATTTTAATCCTTTCAAAAGAAACCTCTCCCGTAAGGATACCAATCTTACAACTTATGAAGGCAGCCATTACCAAGAGGACGACTGGCATTGCCAAAGGAAGGAGGCGCATAGCCGGTTAAATGACAATCATACCCAAGAGGGCGACGGGCATAGCCGATAGAATGACTTCGATAGACAATTGGAAGACAGGCATTGCCGATAGGATGACTACCATTCCTGAAAGGCTGACTTTCATTGCCGATACGAAGACTTTCATTTCCGGAAGGAAGACAGCCGTTGTCTTCGTCTCCTGAATGAATGTGGTCATATTGACTAATTTAAACAGTATATATAGTAAAATAATAGTATTAATCTTTAAAAAAGTAAATATAATTATGGATGCAAATCTTAAAGTAAAGAAGACTATGCCTAGTGATAGAGAAGCTGATATGTTATTGGACTCCGAGATAATTGCTGCACTTCAAGATGAAAACATTGATAAAATCCCAAAAGTACCTTATACTAAAGCAATGATAATGCTTGTAGTAATAGCTGCTAAAAAGGTTTATTCAAACAGTCATTATCGAAAAGGAGGAAGTACAATGAAGATATTAGCTTTTCTAAGGCAACTGGCACTAATGTATTACGTTAACGGAGAGTATTATGAAAGAAGGGCGATAGAACTCAATGATCCTTCGATGATTTTGGATTTGGGCTATAGGTATTATGATGTTAGAATTGCATATAGCAAACCACCAATTGATGTTAGAAACACTAATGTAATTGGTGATCTCTTAGTGATCGTTAAGAAAGTTGATAACACCAGATATTATCTTATAGAGAGCACATTAGCAACAACAAACGAAAAAGTAAAAAGCGATATTATAGGAAAAGCTACCGGGGAAGTAATTCATGGATACATAAGTGGAGAACTTTATCTGATAAGAAGTCAGAGTGTTAGTATGGATGGAGAAGCTGGAAAATGGACTCCTTACTTTGTAATAAGAGCAAACTAGGGTAAGTGCCTAAAATGCCTAAAGTTTAAAGTGCCTAAAGTTAGTAAAAGGACAAAAGAAAATCGTCATTGCGAGGAGGTAGTCCGAAGCAATTTAATTGATAAGATTGCTTCGCTTCGCTCGCGATGACGACATTCTTGATTATTAACTAGACCTTTAAAGTCCTCTTATTTTTAATTACATGAACACTGAAGATTCCTATCGCCAAAAGCGTCATCAATCTTACTAACTGTTGGCCAGTACTTGTCATCATGTTTAACAGGGAAAGCTGCCTGCTGACGGGTATATGGTTTATCCCATACATCAGCCATTACAACTCCCATTGTATGAGGAGCATTCTTAATAGCATTGTTAGTCTTATCGGCATTACCTGCTTCAATTTCAGCAATCTCCTTACGGATAGCTATCATAGCTTCAATCAAACGATCAAGCTCTGATAAAGGTTCGCTTTCGGTAGGCTCAACCATCAGTGTACCGTGAACCGGAAAAGCAACGGTTGGAGCATGGAAACCATAATCCATCAAACGTTTAGCTATATCACCAACGGCTACATTAGCACTCAGACTAAATTGATTGCAATCCAGAATCATTTCGTGAGCACACATACCATTTTTACCGACATAAAGTATCTTATAATAGTCCTGAAGACAAACTCTAAGATAATTAGCATTCAATATAGCATAGCGGGTAGCATCCATCAAACCATTGCCACCAAGCAGTTTGATATACGCATAAGAGATAGGCAACACGAAAGCACTGCCAAACGGAGCCGAAGAAACTGAAGTGATACCATGCTCACCACCAGTCTTTATGAAAGAATGTTTAGGTAAGAAAGGCATCAGATGTTTGGCAACACCGATAGGACCAACACCGGGACCACCACCACCATGAGGTATCGCAAAGGTTTTGTGAAGGTTAAGATGACAAACATCCGCATTAATGTTGCCTGGATTGGTCAAGCCAACCTGAGCATTCATATTTGCACCATCCATATATACCTGCCCACCATTTTGATGAATGATATCAACAACTTCGAGTATATTTTCCTCAAACACACCATGAGTTGAAGGATAAGTAACCATCAAACAAGATAATGTATCCTTATATTGTTCAGCTTTAAGCTTTAAATCATCAGTATCAATGTTACCGTTATCATCACATTTCACCACAACTATCTTCATACCAGCCATAGCCGCAGAAGCTGGGTTAGTGCCATGAGCAGAAGCTGGGATCAGACATAAATCACGATGAACGTCTCCCCTACTCAAATGATAGGCGCGAATAACCATAAGACCAGTATATTCACCAGCTGCACCAGAGTTAGGTTGAAACGAAACAGCAGAGAAACCTGTGATCTCACAAAGAGCTCTTTCGAGACCGCAAATAAGTTCTAAATAACCTTCAGCCTGATCAATAGGAACAAAAGGATGTATTGCGCCAAACTCAGGCCAACTCATATAAAACAACTCAGAAGCAGCATTCAGCTTCATAGTACAAGACCCCAGAGGAATCATAGCACGGTTAAGCGAAAGATCTTTAACTTCCAGTTTCTTAATATAACGCATCATCCCGGTTTCGGAATGATTAGTGTTAAAAACTGAATGGGTAAGATATCTGGAAGTTCTGTTTAGCTTAGATGGAATAGTTGTTATCAACTCACATTCAGCAGGCACACATATAAACTTAGTGTAAGGAGCCTTGTTTGCTTCCGCAAATATCATTAATATATGATTGATCTCGCAAAGAGTAGTAGTTTCATCAATACTAATACCAATAGTCTTATTATTAATATAATGGAAGTTCATCTTTTCTGCTATAGCCAAAACCTTAATATCATCAGCAATCATGTGTCCGGGTAGCTCAACCTTAACGGTATCAAAGAAGTGAGCATTAGCTTGCACATAACCATATTTCTTTAATTCATTAGATAAAACACCAGTCAATATATTAATATGACGAGCAATCTGACGAATCCCTTTTTCGCCATGATACACAGCATACATGCCTGCCATAATAGCAAGTAGAGCCTGAGCAGTACATATATTAGAAGTAGCTTTCTCTCTCTTAATATGCTGTTCGCGAGTCTGAAGAGCCATACGCAAAGCCCTGTTACCGGTAGCATCAACAGAGATACCAATGATACGTCCCGGGATCTGACGCTTGAATTCTTCTTTACAAGCAAAGTAAGCAGCATGAGGACCGCCATAACCCATAGGAACGCCAAAACGTTGAGTAGTACCAAGCACACAATCAGCACCCCACTCTCCTGGAGGAGTCAACAATGCCAATGACAACAAATCAGCAGCAACAGCAACCATAGTTCCATTTGCTTTAGCATTAGCAACAAAGCCCGAATAATCAATTACAGCACCATGTTGATCAGGATACTGAACGATTGCTCCGAAAACCTTCTCGTTAAATTCAAAAGAATCATAATTACCTATAACTAATTCAATACCTAAAGGAATTGCTCGTGTTTTAATAACATCAATTGTCTGAGGGAAAAGATTATCAGCAACAAAGAAAACATTTGCATCTTTTTTAACTGCTTCACGCGATCTTGCATTATAAAACATGATCATAGCTTCGGAAGCGGCTGTACCTTCATCTAATAAAGAAGCATTTGCAATAGGCATTGCAGTTAAATCGCAAACCATTGTCTGGAAGTTTAATAAAGCTTCCAATCTACCTTGAGAAATCTCAGCCTGATAAGGAGTGTAAGAAGTATACCAACCTGGGTTTTCGAGAATATTACGTGTTATCACACCGGGAGTTATCGTATTATAATACCCCATCCCAATAAATGTCCTGAATATTTTATTTTTTGAGCCAATTTCTTTTATATGATTCATATATTCGAATTCATTCATCCCTTTATTTAAATTAAGAGGGCTTTTTAAACGAATAGAAGCAGGAATAGTCTTGTCAATCAGCTCATCAAGTGAATTAACACCTATTTTCTTTAACATCATACTTACTTCTTCTTCTCTCGGACCGTTGTGGCGACTAATAAAATTATCAGTAATCATTTGATTATGTATTATAAATTATTTATTATTGTTAATTGTAATGAGTTGCAAAGATAGAAATTATTGATGATATAGAACAGTATTATATTAAATAATAATAAGTCTTTAGTCAAAAACAATATAAAAATCATCACTCTGAAAATTACTTATAATACTGATTATAAAAATATATCATCGCATAAAACTTATTAAAAGCATATCATAATTTTAAATTGTTGAAAAATAATTTTTAATTTGTTGCAATGTGTTCATTTTTTTTGTATGTTTGTAAAAAGTTTTAAACACATTATTTATGAAACCAAAATACACTAGAACACTTGTTTTATTATGCTTTGCGACATTACTGCTTTTCACATCATGCAGACATAGAGTTCAAAAAATGATTGCAAGAGGCAATATAGAATTTGAGAAAAAGAATTTTACTCAAGCTATGGAATATTACCAGAAGGCTCTAAGTATCAACCCGAATTCGTGGGAAGCTTACTATGATATTGCACTTTGTAAAACTAACCTAAATAATGACTCAGGTGCTATAAATGATTATACCAGTGCTGCTTTTATCAATCCTAAAGAAAATGTAAACATATACATTAATAGAGGACACCTTAATTACAAGTTATTAAAATATAAAGATGCTTTGGCTGATTATCAAACTGCTCTTGAGATGAATCCATCTAATCATAACTTAATAATATCTATTTGTGAATGCTATCGAAATCTAGGTAACAGTGAAGAAGCATTAAAAGAGGCTAATAAACTAATTGAAGCTGATCCAAAATTTGCTTTAGCATATAGTGAAAGAGGATATATTAAAATTAAAATGAATAAATTCCAAGATGCAATAGAAGATCTCAACAAAGGTTTAGCTATAGATAGTACCGACCCACTTATGTATAATAACAGAGCCCATGCTGAATTAGAACTTAAGGATTTAGAGAAAGCAATTATAGATGTGGAGAAATCAATACAATTGAATCCAAAAAATTCATTTGCTTATAAGATAAGAGCTAAAATCTTCTTAGAAAGAAATGAAAAAGATAAAGCTTGTTATGATCTGAAGAAAGCATTGGAGCTAGGATATACAAAGACTTTTGGCAATGATGTACAAGAACTATTAGACAAGAATTGCAAATAAAGTAATCTAAAGAAATTTCATAAAAGGTATAAAATAGGAACTCTCTTATTTTATACCTTTTTTATTTGTACTAATTTATATTAAGTGAAAACTAAAACGAAAAAGAAATTAAATGTTGTAACTTTAGGTTGCTCTAAAAATATTGTGGATTCTGAATCATTGATGAGTCAAATAAAAAGCAGCTTTGATGTCACACATGAATCTACTAAAGATGATGCCGATATAGTTATAATAAATACTTGTGGTTTTATTAATGATGCCAAACAAGAATCTATTGATACTATTTTAAGCTATGTTAATGCTAAAAAAGATGGGAAAGTTAAAAAAGTATATGTAATGGGATGCCTTTCTCAAAGATATAAAGACGAACTTTCGAAAGAAATACCAGAAGTTGATGGTTATTTTGGGGTTAATGATTTTGCTCCTATTTTAAATAAATTGGGTATTGATTATAAAAAGGAGCTGTTGGGCGAACGCTTATTGACTACTCCCAAACATTATGCTTATCTAAAAATAGCTGAAGGTTGCAATCGTAAGTGCTCATTCTGTGCTATACCTTTGATTCGTGGCAATAATATATCACGCACTATCGAGAGTTTAATTGAAGAAGCTGAATGGTTAGTAAGTAATGGAACTAAGGAAATTATTCTGATTGCTCAGGATCTTACTTATTACGGTATGGATATTTATAAGAAAAGGATGTTGGCTGAGTTATTAGAGAAACTTGCTGTTATTAAAGGCTTGGAATGGATACGTCTGCATTATGCTTACCCTGCTGCTTTTCCTATGAATGTGATTGATGTTATGAAAAAGCATCCTAATATTTGCAAATATCTTGATATTCCTTTGCAACATATTAGTGACGATATCTTAAAATCGATGAAAAGAAATATTACAGGTGCTCAAACCAAAGAACTTATTAGAAAGATTAGGGCTAAGGTTCCTGATATTGCTATTCGTACGACATTGATTACTGGTTATCCGGGTGAAACTGTTAAAGAGTTTAATGATCTTAAGAAGTTTATTACTGAAAGCAGGTTCGAGCGTTTGGGTGTGTTTGCTTACTCTCCCGAAGAAAACACTTCTGCTTATAAACTTAAAGATAGTATTCCTCAAAAGGTAAAGCAACAAAAGTTGGAAGAATTAATGGCTTTGCAGCAAGGTATTTCTGCTGATATTAATCAGGCTAGAGTTGATAGTATTTACAAAGTAATTATCGATAGAAAAGAAGGTGAGCATTGGATTGGAAGAACTGAATATGATTCGCCTGAAGTTGATAACGAAGTTTTAATACCTATTACTAATAAAGGTATCAAACAAGGAAACTTTTATAATATTAAGATTAATAAAGCGGAGGATTACGATTTATACGGGGAATTAAGTGCCTAAAGTGTGAAGTTTGAAATGCCTAAAATTGATTTAACTTCAACATATATACTAATTCTTTGTTTCTATTCATTTAACATTTTAAGTACTTTAGTTCACTTTAGGTATTTTAGGCACTTTAGTTCACTTTAAGTACTTTGTTTTAATTTTACAGCGTGAAAAAAGTAGCTTTTCAAACATTTGGATGCAAACTAAACTTTGCAGAAACTTCTCAGATATCCAGACAATTTACTGATAATGGTTTCGAAATAAAAGACTTCAAAGAGGATGCTGATGTGTATGTTATCAACACATGTACCGTAACATCTATTGCTGAAAAGAAATGTAAAACTGCCATTCGCAGTGCCATCAACCGCAATCCCAATGCTAAGGTTGCAGTTATTGGTTGTTTTTCTCAGTTAAAATCTGAGGAGCTTTTACAGATTGAAGGCGTTGATATTATATTAGGTAACACCGAAAAGCATAGGCTTATTAATTATGTTACTGATGAAGATCCTAAGCATGTTAAAGGTTGTTCGTGGTGCGATGTTAAGGAGATAGCTAAGAATGATGAGTTTGTGCCTTCTTTTTCTTCTGATGATAGAACGCGTTCTTTCTTAAAGATACAGGATGGGTGCGATTACTTTTGTACTTATTGTGCTATCCCTATGGCTCGTGGCAGAAGTAGAAGTGATAGTATCGAAAACATTGTAAAGTCGGCTGAACAGATTGCTGCTAAAGGCTTGAAAGAAATAATTCTTACAGGTGTTAATATTGGTGATTTCGGTAAACATAGCGATCATAATTTTCTGGATCTTATTAAGGAACTTGATAAAGTTGAAGGTATTGAGAGATATCGTATTTCTTCGATCGAACCCGATCTTTTAAACAATGATATTATTAAGTTTGCAACTACTTCTCAAAAGTTTCTTCCGCATTTCCATATCCCTTTACAGGCTGGCACTAACAAGATATTGAAGCTTATGAAGCGCAAGTATGTTAGGGAGTTGTTTGCCGAAAGGGTATTAAATATTAAAGCGTTGTTACCCGATTGTTGCATTGCTGCTGATGTTATTACAGGTTTTCCCGGCGAGAGTGATGAAGACTTTATGGATGCTTATCATTTTATTGAGAGTCTGCCCCTCTCCTATCTGCATGTGTTTACTTATTCGGAAAGGCCGGATACTATTGCAATTAATTTGGCTGATAAAGTTCCAGTACATATTCGTCGTGAAAGGAGTAAGAAGCTTCAGGAATTATCTGATAAAAAGAAGGAAGAATTCTATATGCAGCATATTGGCTTAACCAAGAAAGTGCTTTTCGAATCGGATGAAAAACATAATTATATTTATGGTTTTACTGATAATTACATCAGAGTTAAAACTGCTTATGATCCGCTGCTTATTAATAAAGTATGTGATATAAAATTACTTTCTTTAGATAAAGAAGGTGTATTTGATGTGGAATTCATCTAATCTTATTATTAAAAATAAGTTAATCTTATCAAACAATAAAATTTTTAATACTTTTTGAGCACTTATTGCATTATGTTTACTACATTTGCCAACAAATAAAGTTTAATAGAAAACATTAAAGTATATGTCATTTAGAAGAATATTATTCATCATATCTATATTTATATCAATACCTTTAATCTTAAAATCACAGGAAGAAGCACCTTGTGGCAAAACCGATAATAAGAAAGTTATAAAGAAATTTGATAAGGCAGTAGATTTATACAGCTCTACCAGCTATTCCGAAGCCATTAAAATATTGAAAGAAATTACAGAAGATGAGCCTGAATATGCTGATCCATATTTCTTATTGGGAATGATTTATATTAAAAAGGCAGATAAAAACATTATTTCTGCAAAGAAATACTTTAGTCGTGTGATTGAAATTTGCCCTGAGTATGATCCTTACACCTATTATTATTTAGGTGATATATATTATGGTGCTGAAAAGTATGATACTGCCGCTCTTTATTTTAAAAACTTCCTTAAAGATGTTGATAAAATAAAATCCGATAAAGATTATAAAGATGCTCAGGACAAACATAAATGGGCTATGTTTTACGACAATATGTATAAACATCCTGTTCCGTTCGAACCCAAAGTTTTGGATGGCGTTTGCACTCCTCTCGACGAGTTTTTACCATATATAACTGCTGATAATGATTATTGCTATTACACCAGACGCACAGAGCTTCCCATGCTTAAATCAGCAATCTCTTTAGCTGACAAAAAGTATAAAGAAAAGTTTATGGTAAGTGAACGAAGGAATGGTGTTTTCGATCAGGGAACTGAGATGCCCCCACCTTTCAACATAAGTGAGAATGAAGGTGGTGTAAGCATGACTGCGGATAATAAATTTCTTGTTTATACCAAATGTAAGGAAATAGATGGAGGCAATTATTATAATTGTGATCTTTGTTATTCTGAGTATATTAACAATGTATGGACTTCTATTAAGAATTTGGATAATAATGTAAATACCTCTAAAACTTGGGAGACTCAACCAAGTATTACTGCCGATGGAAAGACCATTTATTTTGTGAGCGATCGCCCCGGAGGATACGGTGGTAGTGATATTTACAAAACAATAAAAGATGATAGTGGCAGGTGGTCTAAGCCTATAAATCTTGGGCCTTCGGTTAATACTGCGGGTAACGAAAAAACTCCTTTTATTCATACTGATAGTCAGACTTTATACTTTGCTTCGGATGGCTGGCCTGGTATGGGTGGTTATGATATTTATTATATTAAATTGGGTGATGAATACAAATGGACTAAGCCAAAGAATATCGGTTATCCTATTAATTCTAAAGACGATGACATCGGTTTCTTTGTTAGTACTGATGGTAAATTTGCCTATTTCGCCTCTAATAAGATTAAAGGTGTAGGTGGTTATGATATTTTTTATTTCGATTTGTATGAAGAGGCTCGTCCCGAAAAGGTTTTGTTCCTTAAAGGAGAATTAAAAGATGAAAAAACAGATCAACCTATTCGTGCTAAACTTGAGCTCACTAATATAGAAACCAAAAAGGTGACTCAGATACCGGTTGATGAGCAAACCGGTAAGTATATTGCAGTTATGCCCTTTAAGAATGATTATCTTTTGACTATAAAGAAAGATGATTATGCTTACGAATCAAAATATATCTCTAAAGAAGATGAAACTTTTCAGCAACCCACCACAGTTGAGCTTAAGATAAAACCCATTGAAGTGGGAGGCTCTTACCAGTTGAAGGACATTAACTTTGCTACAAATTCTTATGTCCTAAACAAGGAATCAATGCTTATTATTGATGGCTTTATACAGTTTCTTAAAGAAAACGAACGAATTAAAGTAGAAATACAAGGTCATACTGATAATGTGGGTAATGAGAAGGCTAACCAAGTACTTTCTGAAAACAGGGCTAAGTCAGTTGAAGAATATATGATACAGCAGGGTTTATCACCGTTACGATTGAAATACAAGGGCTACGGTGCCAGCAAGCCTATTGCATCCAATCAAACAGATGTGGGTAAAGCCAAGAACCGTAGAACGGTATTTGTTATCATCGCTAAATAGTTTCAGGTACTTTATTCGGATTATGAAGAGGTTTCTGCTGATGAGTAAACTATTTCGGCGTGTTTTTAACATTTCGAATTTTCACTAATTACACTTTAGAAGTTCAGCAATTTCGCTTCATGGTTTTATTATGTTAGGCCTAACTTTATACACACCTATAACTAGCATATTTTATAGTTAATTATTCATATCACACTTAAAATACAATGGTTTGATATAAACTTTCATTTAATAGTCTTTATTACAAAACCAATTAAGAATTTCTTTACGTAACTCTAATTTAGCTAATATTATAGTAGTAATTTAATAAATCAAATTTCAAATTATATTATATTGATTTCTAAACACAATAATCATCATTTCTTATCTTTTTATAATAACTATTTATAGTTTTGGATAAATTATTTATAATACTAAGGTAATTATTTTCCATATTATACTAATTATTTTTATTATTTAATATATTATTTATATTGTTAAGTATTTATTTTATTGTATTATATGAATATTTTATTTCATTTAATAAATATCTTATCATGTTAAACAAATTATTTATTACGTTTATAAATTATATTGAAATGAATAATCGTCTAAATGAAATTAAAAATCGTTTAAATGCGATAAATAATCATTTAAATACAATAAATAATTTAATTTATTATATTAAAAAAATCTATTATGACATCTTAAATTACTATGAAAATAAATATTATTTATTTATTAATTAATATAATAGATTTGATAAATTAATTAATTAACTTTGCACAATTAATAATGATGTTTTTTGTGTTGTCAAACAGTATTATTATTAAAATAAATCAACTAATTACTTACATATTGAAAGACACAGAACTTATATATTATACAATGTTTAAAGTGGTGAGCACCACTATGCATAAAAACGAAAGTATTTGGGGAGATAATCCTTTGTTAGTTGGTTGTGTGGTACAGTTAGACATTGCAATAGCCGGAATTAAAGATGCTGATGTAAATTTATTCGGCAGAACCAAAAACATTACTATTGGCAAAAAAAGTCTTCGAAGGTCTATTACATCTCAAGCATTTTTAATTAAAGATAACATGCGTTTATATTTTCAAGACAATAATAATATTGAAGATATGCAAATACTTACTTATCCTATAAGCAAATTGAAACTAATGACTGATAGTGATTTCTATGTGGAAGTATCATATATTACTGAAAAAGCAGTTGAAATTGCGCCCCAACTTTTGCCTTACAGAATTACTAATGAAATGATTAATAAACTGAAAGTAGATTTGCTTAAGTTTCATAATATTACTCCAAAAAGAAAAAAGATTTCTACAACTAACGCTAACCTTGTTAAGTTTATACCGGCAAAAGTTAAGGAATGCCGATTAATGCTTAGGAATTCTATGGACACTCTTGTAAACTCTTATGAAACTACTCAACCAAGTTTTACACTAGCATATAGTGACTCTAGAGAACGTCATCTTTTACCTGGTGCACATAAGCATTACACTGTTATTATTAACGGAGTTATAACACAAGTTGACACTACTTCTGCCTTATCAAATGTAAATATTAGTGCAGGTAAAAAGAAAAAGCTTACAATTAGTGACATTAAAGGCAATTATATTATTAAAATGTACACCAAAGATGCCGATAACATTACATTTACACATCCTGGATTTGAACCTCAAAAAATAGCAATAACATTATTAGAACCTGAAAAACATAAGAAAGCAGAACTCACAATAAATGTTGAAATGGTGAAGAATAGTATAAATACAAGGCTGAAATAGTAATATTTGAGAAATGTATTCTTATTCATTTTTGACCTATAAGTATTTTAAGAATTTATATTATTAGAAATTATAAACAGGATGTTGCTGTTTGCTAGATACTCCTATATTAACTGATATTCCTATATCCATTCTAAAGCCACTCCACTCTCTTAGATTAGAGCTGGAATTAACTCTTGCATAATCGTTTCCAAGATCTATATAATAAGAAATAAATTTATCAATACGATGCAAATAACCTACCGAAAACACATAACCAAAAACATTAGCATCAATTTTAGAGGTTGATTCGGTGATTACATTATAAGTAAAGCCCAGCTTTAGTTGAATATAATCATTACTTCTAATACGATAGGGACGAATAATGCCAAAACTATATTCTTTTTTAATAGCCGAAATCTGTGTAGAGTCTGAAGTAGTGCCTCTTAAATTATTTTCAACAGTCATACCGGTGAATCTAAACCAGGGACGATAAGCCCATCTGGAAGTACCAAAATCAAGACTAACGGAATAAGTAAAGTATGATTTTGCATTGTAAAGATTCTGAAAGATTTCGTTACGGGGGAAAAACACACCAACTTCAGGTGAAACATTAATGATACCATAACGAATTGAATCTGTTTGAGCATTGCCTTTTAATGTTACTAATGCTATGATTGCTATGATGATATATTTCTTCATATTAATACAATTAGATTGTTTGATTTGATAGTACAAACTTACGATACTTTTTGTTAATGACAATATTATTTTAATAAAAAAAGAAAGAGAATGTCTTTCAACACTCTCTTTCAACCTAAAAAACAAAATTATAAAACTCACTTAAATATCTACAAAGATAAGCATTTTATGCTTACCAATGCTCATTTATTTGTTATAATAAAAAATATCTTTCAACTTACTTACTTTATGCTTTTTAAAAAGATATTTTTATTAAAATTATTAAGCACTCATCGTTTCAACATCCGACTTTACTTTCTTTATCAAACCTTGTAACACAGTACCGGGTCCAACTTCTACGAAAGTAGTACCACCATCAGCAATCATGTTTTCAGCTATCTGTGTCCAACGAACCGGAGACGTTAACTGAGCTATAAGATTCTTTTTGATTTCGATTGGATCTATTATCGGCTGAGCATTTACATTCTGGTAAACAGGGCAAATAGGTGTATTAAACTCTGTAGAATTAATAGCTTCAGCTAACTCAACTCTTGCAGGCTCCATCAAAGGAGAGTGGAAAGCACCACCAACTTTCAATGGTAACGCACGTTTAGCACCAGCTGCTTTAATCTTTTCGCAAGCTATTTCAATACCTTTCATCGAACCTGAAATAACTAATTGTCCGGGACTATTATAGTTAGCAGGAACTACAACTTCGTTGATTGAAGCACAAATATCTTCTACCGTTTTATCATCAATACCTAAGATAGCAGCCATAGTTGAAGGCTCTGCTTCACAAGCTTTTTGCATAGCATTAGCACGCTTAGCTACTAAACGTAAACCACTTTCGAACGTTAAAGTCTTATTAGCAACTAATGCTGAGAACTCACCTAATGAATGACCTGCAACCATATCAGGTTTGAAATCAGCACCCAAAGTATGTGCAAGAATTACTGAATGTAAGAAGATAGCAGGTTGGGTAACTTTAGTCTGAACAAGATCCTCAGGAGTACCTTCGAACATAAGGTCGGTAATGCGGAAACCAAGTATTTCATTAGCTTTCTCGAACATTGCTTTAGCTTCAGGATTAGTATCATAAAGATCTTTCCCCATTCCAATAAATTGTGCTCCCTGACCGGGAAATACGTAAGCTTTTTTCATGTGATATTCTTTTAAATTAAAAAACTCTCCCTTTGAATTCAGGAGAGTTCTATGTTTATAAATAAAATTTTTAAATAAATTAAAATCTTCTTATTTTCTATTACCAAAAAAACGCAATAAAAATAAGAACAAGTTGATAAAGTCAAGATAAAGGTTTAATGCACCCATAATCATAGCTTTCTTCATGCTTTCGGAACCATTAACTGTGGTTTCACCAATTCGCTTTAGCTTTTGAACATCATAAGCCGTAAGACCAGTAAAAATAAGCACACCTAAGAAACTAATAACATATTGCATAGTGCCACTTTGCATAAACATATTGACAACTGAAGCAATAATGATGCCAATAAGCGCCATAAATAATAGAGAACCCATTTTGGTAAGGTCTGTACTAGTAGTATATCCGGCAATTGCCATCACACCAAACATTCCGGCACAAATACCAAAAGTAGCAAAGATGGACCCTAATGTGTAAGCTAAAAATATAAAACTTAAACTCATACCCATCAATACGGCGAAGATTGTAAACAGAAGTGTTAATACAGGTGAAGAGAGCTTGTTATAACCCATACTCATTATTAAAACAAAACCTAATGGTGAAAGCATTACAAACCATCCAAAGCCTGTCATTCCTCCAGCTTCAGGGTTAATAAGCATTGAGAGAAGGTTTTCGCTTGTACCAAAAAGGTATGAAGTAATAGCTGTTACTGTTAGTGCTAAGAACATCCAGGAAAACACACCTGTCATAAATGTTTTAGTAGCTGATGCTACTTCAAAAGAATTATCATATTGATAATTTTTGTTTTGATCTAAATTATACATGTTTTTATTTGTTTTAAATTCGTTTGCAAAGATAATATATTTTAACGAATGTTGATAGATATTATTATCTTTAGTATTTTAAAAAGGCGTTTAGGCTTTAGACTATTAGGCTATTAGGAAAACAAAATATTGAGTCTAAATATCTAAAGCCATCTTCTTAAAGAAATCTACAACTATTGTTGTAACTTCTTCTTCTTTTTCTTTATGTGGAAAATGAGAACATTCTTTGATCACAGTTGTTTCAACTTTATTTTTAACTGCTTTCTTTATTACATTTATCTGTTCCAACGTTCCATATTCATCTTTATCACCATAAATAACCATAAGTGGAGTTGTGATTGAAGCCATTTCTTCAATAATATTCCAGTCTTTTTGCAAAACATTCGTCCATGTTAAAGCCCATCCATAAAACATTGAATCTGTCTTTTCATTATGATATTTAATGAGAAGAGGCTTTAGAACTCCATTTTCATAATCGTTAATAGTATCGTGAATCCCACTAATGGAAACATTTTCAATAATAACATGGGGAGCTTCCGAAACCACAGCTATCAGCTTTTCGGAATGATGAGCGGCATAAATCAAAACGATAGTGGCTCCATCACTATGCCCAAAAAGTATTATTTTATTGGTGATGTTAAGCTTTTCAATAAGTTGCGGGAGTATAGTCAAAGCTTCATAATGAAGATAACGTGAATCACGGGCTTGAGTAAAAGCAGATGACTTTCCATAGCCTAACCTATCATAAACCAAAGCAGGACATTGCATCAGATTGCTTATTCTTTCGGGAAACTTTCCCCATTGTTTAATACTTCCCAAACCATGGTGAAGAAATATAATAACGGGTTTGCCTTCAGCTATGAGTTTAAGATTAATCCATTCATAATGTATCTCGTGATCTTTAATTGTAACAGCTCCTATTTTATTCATCTAATCTTAGAATTGTATGTTGTTAAGTTCAGCTTTAGCTTCGTTAAACTCATTTATTATTTCTTTTATAATTTCAGAAGCAGGTTTAATTTCATTAATAATACCTGCTATCTGCCCTATTTCCAGTTCGCCCACATTAAGATTGCCTTCAAACATTCCTTGCTTAGCTCTACCTCTTCCAAGTAGTTCGGAAAGTTCTTCATAAGAAGCTCCATTGCTTTCTTTATCCTTAACTTGATTAAAGAATTCATTCTTAAGTAATCTTACGGGACCAATCTTCTTTAAGGAAAGGAGAGTGTCTCCATCTCCGGCTTCCAAAACTTTATGCTTAAAGTTTAAATGTGCAGAAGATTCTTCCGAAGCAACAAACCTGCTACCTATCTGAATACCATCCGCACCAAGCGCCATAGCTGCAAGCATGCCTTTTCCAGTAGCAATACCTCCTGCAGCAATTAGAGGGATAGTAACAGCCTGTTTAACCAATGGAATTAATGCCATTGTGGTGGTTTCTTCAATGCCATTGTGACCACCGGCTTCAAAACCTTCAGCAACTATTGCATCAACTCCTGCTTCTTCACTCTTTTTGGCAAACTTAACATTGGAAACAACATGAATAACTTTAATATTATGTGCCTTAAAATGGGTAGTCCATTTGGCAGGGTTTCCAGCAGAAGTAACCACAACTTGAACGCCTTCTTCAATAATAATTTTAATGAAATCTTCAGCATTGGCATACATAAGCGGAATATTAACACCAAAAGGTTTATCGGTGGCGGCCTTACATTTACGTATATGTTCCGTAAGGATTTCATTATTCATAGAACCCGAACCTATAAGTCCTAAGCCTCCGGCATTACTAACGGCAGCAGCTAATTGCCAGCCGCTACACCATATCATCCCTGCCTGAATAATGGGGTACTTGATGTTAAGTAATTGTGTAATTCTATTCATAAAAATTGGTTTAATGTTATGTTGATTAAACAATTTAAGCTTTATAAAGTTTTTGGAGGCTTTTCGCGTATGTGCGGGATTAGACTTTTAGGAAAAAGTATAAATAGTATTAGTTGGGTAGTAAATTTAAGTAAATTATTTTAGCGCATAAGTATCACTGCGATTTTCGAAACCCCTGTCATTGCTCAGTTTTATGAAAAAGTGGTCGATATCTTAGCTCAAGGTGTCGATATTTTCTGTTGAGGTGTCAATATTTTTATGTTAGGTGTTAATAATTTCTGTTGAGGTGTCGATATTTTTTGCTGAGGTGTCAATATTTTTGGCATAGGTGTCGATATTTTTTCAAAAAAAAATAAATATATTTGCAGGGTAGTCAATAATTTTTGTGGAGGTGTCAATAACTTGAAAAAGGGGGTTAATAATTTTAGGTAATTTATAAAGCATATTTGGTCAGAATTGAATGATTTTTTATCAGGATTAAATCACATTAAACCTCACCTAAATCCTCTCCTGAGAGGAGAGGACTTCAAGAAATAAGAATGAAATAATAATATATTTGGAAGAAATCATATTGTTCAGAGAATAAATATACTGGAATTTTTATTGAATGACATTATTTGAGATATGAAGTTTATTTGAGATGGGACTATTGATTATTAAGTTTTGTCTTTTTTCACGCAAAGTAAAACAAAGGAATTCGCAAAGGACGCAAAGAATACAATTGATGGACAATAAGTGGGGAATTTTGTGATTTGGCGATTTAAGGAATTAATAAAATAGAAGCTCTCTCATTAGGTTGGAGGAGCTTTTTTAAAATATACTGATAAATCAGTATTGTATACCTTTTCATTTAGATGGAATTTTGCAGAATTAATTAAAATAATATTATCTAATATGAAAAAAGTAATTTTAGCAATGATTTTAACAATGATGGTAAGTTTAACTTACTCTCAAGTTGGGTTTGATGCACGATTGGGTGCTAATTTAAGTGGAATGTCAGAAGGCAATATGACAATGAAGTTCGGATTGAAAGTAGGAATTGGTGTAGACTATGCTTTTACAGAATTATTTGCAATTCGTTCAGGTGTATTTTATTCAATGAAAGGTGTAACAGATGCGAAAAATCCATTCGATTTCTATCCTAATTATTCAATTCAATTAAATTATGTGGAAATACCTGTTTTGGCATCCTTCAGTTTTAAAGTTGTTGAGGGTTTTGGTATTAAACTAAACGCTGGTCCGTCAATAGGGTATTGTGTAAGTGATAAACCTTCAGTATATTCGCAAATGTATTCTTATGAAATAGGTGCAAATATGGGTATTGATTTTGTATTGAACAAAAAGTATATCATAGGAGTTGAATCACAATATGGTTTATCAAAAATAACTGATCAAAATAATAGTTTGCATAATATTAACTATTCGTTGATGTTTGGTTATAGATTTTAAATCTATTTAAATTCAAGAAACAATTCATTTAAAAATAAAAATAGAAAGACCTAATCCCATATTATATAGGATTAGGTCTTATATTATTAAGTTTATGTATTTATTAAATTAAATTATACCACAATTTACAGCATATTTAATTGCCTCAATAGAGTTTTCTACTTCAAGTTTCTCTAATATTCGTTGGCGATGTGTATTAACTGTGTTTACACTGATGAATAATTTGTCGGCAATTTCCTTACTAATTAATCCTTTGGATATTAATTTTAATATTTCTTTTTCACGCAAAGTTAAAATTGCTTTTTCGTTTGGTGGTGGAAATAAATAAACATTCCCATTTTCGGAGTTAATCATTCGGCTACGGAATGGAGCATCTTGAGTTTGGTCGGGCGAAATATCCAATATCCCTAATCCTAACCAAATATTTCCATGCTTATCATTTTCTAAACAAAGTTGCTGTTCAATTACTCTAATAAATTTATTTTTATCGTTAATAATTCTGTATTCATTAACTAATTTAATGTTTTTTCGAGAATCAGGTTTTAATGTATGAGCATAGCTAAGAAAATATAATCCTGAATTTAACATATCATACATATCATCAACAAAAATACATTCATCAATAAATTCAGGGTTTCCAGAAGATTTTTCATGATCAAGTTCAAGTACATTTGCGATATTTTTAGACACATAAATATGTTCTTTTTTAAAAAGATCAAATATCATAATAGCACTATTACTTAATTCACTTATCTTTTCTAAATAAGGGATATGTTTTTCAAGAATAGAATAATCCAAATCTTCCTCAACAAAATATTGGGAGTTTAAGAGTTTTAAATAATCTAGTTTTAGTTGCTCAATAGTCTTTTTCATAAAATATACTGATTAATCAGTATTGCCCATTTTAGTTTTTAGTCTGAATTTTGCAAAATTAATAAATATATCTTATGAAAACAAAGTTAATAATTATTGTAACACTCATTTGTCTTATAATAAATAATATAAATGGACAAAATATTACCCAAACAATTAAAGGGAAGGTTATAGATAAAGAAACACAGGTATCGTTGCCGGGTGCGTCAATTATTATATTAGGTACTAACCCTATTGTTGGGACTACTTCGGATGCTGATGGTAATTATGTTATTAAAAAAGTAGTTGTAGGCAGATACAATATTAAAGTGAGTTTTATGGGTTATGAAGAAATGATTCTCAATGAAATACTTGTTGGCTCGGGGAAAGAAGTTGTTTTAAATATTGAATTAAAAGAAAAGATCATTAATGTAAATGAAGTAGTGATAAGAGCTAACAAAGAGGAAGCAATTAATTCGATGGCATCAGTAAGTGCTCGTCAACTTAGTGTTGAAGAGGCTAGTAGATATGCCGGTGGCTTTGATGATCCTGCCAGACTGGCTTCCTCTTTTGCAGGAGTTTCAAGTAATCTGGGCACAAATGGAATCGTGGTAAGAGGTAATGCTCCAAAAGGTTTGTTGTGGAGAATGGAAGGAATTGAGATTACCAATCCAAGTCATTTTGCTAATGTAAGTTCTTTAGGTGCAGGAGCTATTACAGCTTTAAGTAGTCAGATGCTTGCAAATTCCGATTTCTTTACCGGTGCTTTCCCTTCAGAATATGGCAATGCTTTGTCAGGGGTATTTGATATTAAACTTAGAACAGGTAATAATGATAAAAGAGAATATACCGTTCAGGCTGGTTTGGTTGGTATTGATGTTTCGGCAGAAGGTCCGTTTGTTAAAGGTAAAAAGGCTTCTTATTTATTTAACTACAGGTATTCTACTTTTGGTTTATTGGCTCCAATTTTGCCTCCAGAAATGGGTAAATTAAAGTATCAGGACTTATCTTTTAAACTTAATTTCCCTACTCAAAAGGCAGGAACATTTTCTATTTGGGGAATCGGAGCATTAGATTATCAGGGAAGAGATGCTAAAAGTGATTCAAATCAATGGGAATTGGATGTAGATAAGCAACAGTATAGTACCGACCTTTATATGGGGGCAATTGGGTTTAATCATAAAATAACTTTTGGTAATAAAACATATTTAAACACTTCGTTAGCAGCAACAGGTAATGGCCTTTCATTAAATCAAAATGAATACAATTCATCAATGATTTTAAATCCAACAAATAAAATAAGTAATTATAACTGGAAGAGTAGCCTTACAAGTTATATTAACCATAAATTCAGCGCCAAGCATACAAATAAAACAGGGATAATAGTAGATAGATTACAATATAATATGAATGTTCAGAAAACTGATTCTACTAGTAATCTCATTACTTATGTAAATGATAAAGGGAGTAATTATCTTATTCAGGCTTATTCACAATCTAAGTATGATTTTACTAATGATTTTACTTTTAATATAGGTTTGCATTCGCAATACCTTGCTTTAAATAAGCATTATACTATAGAACCGCGCACAGGTTTAAAGTGGAATTTCAAGCCGGGTCAATCGCTTGGTATTTCTTATGGTTTGCATAGTCAGATGGAGTTATTGAATTTTTATCTTGTTCAGCAACATACTTCTGGGGGTATTGTTGAGCCAAATAAAGACCTTGATTTTTCAAAGGCACATCATATTGTTTTATCTTATGATTTAAAGCTTAATCAATATGCTCATTTAAAGATAGAACCTTATTGTCAGTTTTTATATAATATTCCGGTTATTCCTAATTCATATTATTCGCTTCAAAACCTTGAAGGCGGGTTGTATTTTAACGATTCTCTTGTTAATAAAGGTAGTGGAAGAAATATTGGTGTTGATATTACTTTAGAAAGATTTTTAAACAAAGGTTATTATTATCTTGTAACGATTTCATTGTTTGATTCTAAATATAAAGGTGGTGATGGCATTGAACGTAATACCCGATTTAATAAGAACTATGTTGTTAATTTGCTGTGTGGAAAAGAATGGAATATAGGTAAAAACAAAAATAATATCATCAATATTAATATGAAAATGAGTTTTATGGGTGGCGATTATTTAAATCCATTAAACACTACTGCAACTTATGCTGCAAAAGATATTGTTGAGGATGTATCAAAAGCTTTTACACAAAGGAAATCAGATGCACAGATATTATCATTTTCTTTTTCGTATAGAATAAATAAACAAAAACATGCTAGTATCTGGACTCTTAACTTTATAAATGTGTTGGGCTATAAAGAGATTAATGCTTATTATTTTGATAAAACATCAAATACTATAAAACAAGATATTAATCAATTGGTGATGCCTAATATAAGTTATAAGTTAGAGTTTTAGTGACTTCACCCCCAGCCCCTCTCCTGAAAGGAGAGGGGAATAAAACAGAGCACTTTATAATGATGGTTTTATCTAAATATAAGTTGTCTTTCTACTTCTTATCTATATTTAAACCTTGTCTTCGGTTATAATGACCTCACCCCAGCCCTCTCCTAAAAGGAGAGGAATTTGATTTCAGGTATTTATGGAAATTCGTTTTATCTAAAGATTAGCTGTCTTTCTTTTCTTCACTTATATTTAAACCCAAATTACGGTTATAAATATAAAAATCATAATAATAACACTTTGGACTCCGCTCGGGGACAGAAAAGTTTATCCGGTAAGCGGATTGAAACCGCTAACCGGAGAGACGACAGCATTTTATCTGTTAGGTTGATTTTTAAGAGACAAAGTAAAATCTTCTCTTCATTTAAATTTTAATCAGAACTTCGGTTAAATGAACTATTCCTCCTCGAGTCCGCTCGGAGACCGAACTGAGAGTAATTTTATTTAAGGTGTTTATGTAATTTTAATATAGATAAAAATAGGCTTAATTATTATAGTTATCTACGAAAGTAAATATTTTTATTTTAAAACATTAATAAACAAAACTACTACCTCCAAGGAATTCCCTTATAATGGAAGTAGGTGGTATTTCTCGCTCTGAAATATGTTTAAAGTATGAAAAGAATTTTAGTAGTCGTACTGCTTCTGCATATTCCGGTTGATTTTCGGGGACACCTTTAATAATTGGTTCTGCAAAAGTTTTAAATACTCCCAATTCGTAAATCAAAGCTGAATTAAACATAATATCAGCATTTTCCTGATAAGGAAAAATGTTAACATCTTCTCCCCTACGCACACTTTCCCATCTTCGTAAGGTATCTAATGCACTATAGCCACGATAACGGTAATCCCGAACAATGCGTCTGATTAATCTATTGTCGGTGGTAGGGATAGGGTTCTGCTTATCAATAGCAATTTGAGTTAAAGCAGATACAAATATCTTATATTTAAGCTTTTCATCTATCAAAGGAGTTAAGCCGGGATTAAGACCATGAATACCTTCGACAATTATAAGGCTATTGTTAGTAATTTTTAATGTTTCGTGGTTGAAAAATTGCTTCCCGCTTGCAAAATCAAACTTAGGAACCTTAATTTCATTACCATTCATCAAGTCAATTAAATTATTATTGAATAATTCAACATCAATAGCTCTTAAACTTTCGTAATCATACTCTCCATTTTCATCTTTAGGAGTAAGTTCGCGGTTAACGAAGTAATTATCTAATGAAATAAGAACAGTTTTATACCCCAGTACTTGCAATTGTATAGAAAGACGTTTACTGAAAGTTGTTTTCCCTGACGAAGAAGGGCCTGCAATTAACACAAGCTTAACAATCTCTGTTTTATTATAAATAGCTTCTGCAATTTTAGATATCAACTTTTCGTGATGAGCTTCAGATATCTTAATAAGATCGGTAGCTCTTTTCTCGGCCACAGCCCTATTCAATGAGCCTACGTAAGGCACGTCAAGAATAACACCCCATTTCTTATGTTCTCTGAAAATCTTAAATAATTTATCTTCAACTTTCACCTCTTCCAACTCAATTGGATTTCTACGCTTAGGAACTCGCACCAATATACCTTCCACATATTTTACAATTTCAAACCATTTCAAATAACCTGTTGATGGGACCAAGAAACCATAGAAATAATTAACAGTATTATCCAATTTATAAACAGAAGAATACAATTGATTTCTTGTTTTAAAGAGCTCTGTTTTATCATGCAATTCTTCACGTTCAAAAATCTTTATAGCATCCTCTGTTGGCAACTCTTCACGCTCGAAAGGAATGTCTGCTTCAACAAGTTCAAGCATTCTCTTCTTAATATTATCAATTACAGTTTCATCTAAAGCTACAGGAAGTCTTTCGATTTCGCAAAACCAACATTTAGAGACAGTATGCTCTATACTTAACTCAGATGTAGGATAAAGATCTTTTACAGCTTTATATAAAAGAAAAGCCAGCGAGCGTATATACATACGCAAACCAATGGGATGTGTGATATCAATAAACTGTATAGTTTTAGGGTGGAAAACCTGATATGTGAGCTCTTTAAGTTTATTATTTACAAGAGCACCATGTATGGGATACTTGAGACATGGCTTGATATCATCAGCAATTTGAGCAAGTGAAACCCCAATTTCATACTCTTTTTTTATCTCATTATTAGCACATTTGATCTGAATTTTCATACTATTTCTTCTTTAAATAAAACATTACAAAGGTACATATTATTTTTAGCCCACTCATATATTCTTTGCGATTTACTTCCATCTTCGGAATATATTTTAATATTGCCTTCTTTTTTTATGCCTACATACATAATATGTTTAGTAAGATCTACAACTATTATAAAATTTGTGTAATCACATGCATGTATCTGGCAGCCTTCTGAAACAAATATATTATTGTTAACTTCAATGGGTGTTTCTAGATTCCATGCTTCTATTAAAAAATTATATTGAATGTCTATTAATTTCTTCAGATGTTTTTTGAAAGCCTTATTTTCGAAAAGCTTTACTTCCGTTGGTGATTTTCCATTTAAATGATTCAAAAATTCAAGATCAAAAAGTGTTGGTTTTAAAGATTTATTGTTAGTGTTGGTTTTATCGCTATGTTTACAGAAAGTAAGCGTAATTGATGAAAATAAAATTAGAAATGTAATTATATATGTATTGAGTTTCATCTTTTATTTATTTTAATCAAACTATGAATGTAAAAGCCTGACAAGCTATGTAAACTTGTCAGGTTTTATATAATTTAGCATAATTCATAAAACCTAAATAGCTAAATGCCTTGTCCTAACCTTTAATCTCTTTAATAATAGCGCTTATACTTGCATTAGTTTGCTTATTAACCTTAACTAAAGGAAGACGTAGATTGTTAGAACATAACTCCATAACCTCCAAAGCAGCCTTAACACCACTTGGGCTACCATCTTCGAAAATAGCATTAATAAATTTAAGCAATTTGTAATGTATTTCTCTAGCTTTCTTCATGTTTCCAGCCAAAGCAAGATCAACCATCTCCGAAAATTCCTTAGGAAAAGCATTTGCCACAACAGATATAACACCATCAGCACCAGCAGCAATAAAAGGCAATGTCAAAGCATCATCACCAGAAATTACAAGGAAATCCTTAGGTTTATTTTTAATGATTTCCATACATTGCAAAATGTTACCCGAAGCTTCTTTAATCCCAATAATACCTGTTACTTCATTAGCTAACTTCAGTGTAGTCTCTGCACTAATATTAACACTAGTTCTGGAGGGCACATTATAGATAACCATCGGAACAGGAGACACATCTACTATACTTTTGAAATGATAGAACAAGCCTCTTTGTTGTGGTCTATTATAATAAGGAGCAACGGTAAGTATCGCACTGATGCCATCAAAACTCATGTTCTTAACCTGTTCAACAATCTTAAGAGTATCGTTACCACCAATCCCCAACATGATTGGAACTCTTTTGTCAACAGCTTCAATAATAAAATCTGTGACAGCAATCTTTTCATTCTCCGAAAGGGTAGCAACTTCAGCAGTAGTCCCTAACGCAACAATATAATCAATATCATTGGTAACAAGATGTTCAACAATTTTACCTAAAGAAGTAAAATCAACAGTTCCATGTTTGTGAAAAGGAGTAACTACCGCAACACCTGTTCCTTTAAATTCCTTAATCATTTATTTGGGTTTTATTGTTTATAATGCTTAAATAATGTATTATTAATGAAATAAATTCATCAATGGTTGTCTTGGTATTAATATCAATCATAAGATCGTAATTCTTAGTATTGTAATCGCCTCCTTTGCCTACCTTAAACCGTGCTCTGGACATTCCTCCAATATACTTAGAATGAAAACTCTCATTCAAAGATAAATCTATTAAAATATCAAATTCAGTTTTAATAAAATCGTTTATATAAGAACTCGAGGGTTTGCCATACCAGTTTAAGTCTTTGCTATCATAATAATCTAGAAATAACCTTTCAATAGCATAAAGCGGACGTATGTTTCCATTGAAGAAACCAATAGCTTTAGAGTTAATTTGTTTATCTTGTAACTGTTTTATTAGTTGAGTTATCTGGATATATGACTGTTCATTTTCCAAAGTATAAATGATGCCAATGTTCTTAGCATCATCAAGATTGATGATCTTACGTTGTCGAGATACCTTTGGAAGGTTCTTCGATAAGTATTGTCTTCCAACAAACTCTTTAAATGCTTCTATTATACTCACTATTAAGTTTAAATAAGAATTCTATTTATAAAAATATTGTTTGTAAAAATACTAAGAAAATAGATATAAAAACAAATTATAATGTCATTTTATTAATTTTAACATTTATTTTATATAAAGCAATCAATTAATGAAACAAATTCATCATGGATTAGAATAATTTAATTACTTTTACAGAAAAAATAATTGTATTGAAAATAACATTTCTTGGAACAGGAACATCACAGGGAGTACCTGTTATAGCTTGCGAATGCAAAATATGTACGTCAACCGATACCAAAGATAAGCGATTGCGTTCGTCAGTAATGATTGAAACCGGTGGAAATAATTTTGTAATTGATACCGGCCCCGACTTTAGATACCAAATGCTGCGTGCAAAGGTTAAAAAGTTAGACGCTGTTATCCTAACTCATGCACACAAAGACCATATAGCAGGCTTGGATGACGTTAGAGCCTTTAACTTTATACAGAAGAAAGCTATTGATGTGTATGCTAAAGATGATGTTTGTAAACAAATTAGAAATGAGTTCTCCTATGCATTTTCAATTTATAAATACCCGGGAGTTCCTGAAATAAACTTGCATGCTATTGATACTTCTTTTATGATTAATGACGTTAAGATAATCCCTATTAACGTTATGCATATGCAACTGGAGATTTTTGGATACAGAATCGAAGACTTTACCTACATAACTGATGCTAATTATATATCTGATAAAGAAAAGGAAAAGATAAAGGGATCAAAAGTTGTAGTTTTGAATGCTCTTAGAAAAAAGAAGCATGTTTCGCATTTTAATCTTGAAGAAGCTGTAAGTCTTTTGAAGGAATTAAAACCTGAACGAGCTTATCTTACACACATAAGCCACATGATGGGATTGCATGAAGATGTTGAAAAAGAACTGCCTGATTTTATTAAAATAGCTTACGATAAGTTAACTATAGATATTTAAACATAAGAAATAACAATGAAACAAAACAAATATTTTATTAAGATTGAATGGGTACTAAGCTTTTTTTTAATCGCATTCTTTGTGTTGGAACTTATCAATAACAGGTTTTGGTTGAATGATTTCAAGGTTTATTATTTAGCTGTTCAAAACTTTAACAAAGGATTACCAATATATGGCATACCCTTTGGATTAGATTCAGGATATTATAAATACACCCCCTTTGCATTGATTCCTTTCACACCCTTTGGCTTTCTGCCTTACATAATAGCATCATCAATATACTATTTTATTATAGCTGCAGCTGTAATATTAGTGTTAAGGCTTTCAATTCAAACAATAAAGTTTGCATTCCCTATTGTTGACATCAAATCTCAAGCAATAATCTATCTTACAACTTTAGTTATCCTCACTCATATCTATCGAGAGCTACACATGGGTAATGTAAATCTGTTATTAACATTAATATATGTGTTTAGTCTTAGATCATTACTTTACGATAAGCAAATAACGGCAGGTATATTTATTGGTTTAGGGATGTTGTTTAAACCACATTTTATTGCTTTGCTCCCCTTCTTAATAATATATAGAAAATATAAATGTACGGGCTTTACACTTATAACACTTGTAGTTGGATTATTACTTCCTGCTATATTTGTTGGCTTTAAAGCTAATAATGAATTATTAAATAGTTGGGTAGGCATGATGAAGATGCATAATATTAACCTAAGCACAAGTCCTGATACTATTTATGCATGGATAAACAAACTTTTTAGTGTTTTTAATATTCAATTTCAAGGAACAATTTATGTTTTGATTCTGGTTGCGATTATCTCAATTAAATATCTTGTATTTATTTTACTTAATAAGAATAAAGAGAAAGATATTGAAACAGCAAAGGTAAGATCATTCAACAGAATGCATTTTACTATAACTTATTTAATGATAATAGCATTCATTCCTAATCTTACAGTTACAGATAGTCAACATTATCTTTTCTGTTTACCTTTAATAATATTATTAATTGGCTACTTACTTAATAATAATAAGATTCCTATCACAATAAAGATCATTGCTATAATAGGTTTAGTCTTTTATGGAGGTAATTGGCATGACTTGTTAGGACATAATCTTTCAGTCTATTTAACTAACAATGGATTCCTGGGTGCCGGCAATATGATTATTGTTGCAATAAGTGGTTGGATTTTCCTAATTGATAACGATATTATCAAGACGATTATAACTTCTTTTAAAAAGAAACCTATAGTAAATAAGATTTCTTAAAAATATTTTAGTATTTTAACATTTTTGTATCTAAAAAAGTAGTATCTTTGAAACTTATTTCAAATAACAATTTTTAATTTAATATATGTCATTATGGAAGCCACAGAGAAAATAATCAACATCATAACTGAATCTGGTAAACCTATCAGACCCGGAGAAATTGCTGAGATATCCGGAATGGATAAAAAAGCCATTGAAAAGATTATTAAAAAATTAGTTGCTGAAGGAACGGTGTATTCACCGGTAAGATGTTTTTATGATATAAAGAGATAAAAGAAATTCTTAGTATCATTTGAAGAACAGGTAACAGGAATGTATTTCATTCTCTCTTACCTGTTTTTTTATATAGCTTTAGTTAGGATCAACATCTAGTATAATTCTTATTGATTTATATTTCTCAATTTTATTAAAGTTATTATTGATAATAGCTTTTAACTTCTCTTTTGACTGATTAACCGGCAGTTCCTTTTCTATCTTTAGCAAGATATCTTTCAAGAACAAACTCTTTACTCTTGAAACTATAGGATATTCGGGGCCTAATATTCTTTTTCCAAATGTTTTTCTTAATAGTTCTGCAAGAAAGCCGGCAGCTTCATTCAACAACTTATCTTCTTTATGTTTTAATGTTATCTTAATAAGACGATAGAATGGAGGATACTTGAATGTATTACGCTCTCGAAGTTGATTATTAAACATTCCAATATAGTCGTTGTAAATAACGTTAGCTATAATAGGATGCTTTGGATTAAATGTCTGAATAACTACTTTCCCTTGAGTATTTTTACGGCCTGCCCTACCGCTAACCTGTGCCATAAGTTGAAAGCTACGTTCAAACGAACGAAAATCAGGATAACTCAACATGTTATCAGCATTTAACACTCCTACTACACCAACATTATCAAAGTCGAGACCCTTAGTAACCATCTGGGTTCCTACTAATATATCAATTCTTCTGTCTTCAAAATCATTTATGATACGCCTGTAAGCATTCTTCGATCTTGTTGTATCAAGATCCATTCGTTCAATCTTAACATCAGGGAAGATGATAGCTAAATCTTCTTCTACCTTTTCGGTTCCAAAACCTTTCATCAATATTGACTGTGCTCCACAAGCAGGACATTTATCAGGAACACGAGTAGAGTATCCGCAATAATGACACATCAACAGGTTCTTATTTTTATGATAGATCAATGTGACATCACAATTCTTACATTCAGGCATATAATTGCATATATCACATTCTAATCTTAATGAAAACCCTCTTCTATTCTGAAATAAGATAACTTGTTGCTTTAATGCCAATGCTTCTTCGATACTACTGATTAACAAGGAAGAAAAATGAGATTTCATCGTCTTCATCCTATGTTCTTCTTTTAGATTAGCAATTAATATCTGAGGCAACTCAATCCCCCCATATCTTTCAGTTATCTCAACAAGATTATATTTATGAGTAATGGCATTATAATAGCTTTCGACAGCGGGTGTTGCAGAACCAAGTAATGTAACAGCATTGTGCTTTTGAGCAAGATAAATTGCAGCATCTCTCGCATTGTATCGTGGCGCAGGATCGTATTGTTTAAAGGAACTATCATGCTCCTCATCTACAATTATAAGTCCTAAGTTATCGAATGGCAAGAATATTGCAGACCTTGCACCTATAATAACTTTATATTTATGATCCGTCTTTTCATCAGAAGCCTTAATTATCTTATTCCAGATCTCAACTCTTTCGTGTTCATTATATTTTGAATGATAAACTCCAGCCTGATCACCGAAGTACTTTTGCAAACGATAGATAATCTGTGTAGTCAAAGCTATCTCCGGCAAAAGATAAAGCACTTGTTTGCCTTCTATTATCATCTCATTGATAAGCTTTATGTAAATCTCTGTCTTACCGCTGGAAGTAACACCATGCAACAACACAACAGGCTTATCACTAAAGCCTTTCTTAATATTATCCAAGGCTAAACTCTGTTGCTCACTTAATACAATATCTTCAGCACTACTATAAGCATCAGTATCTTTAAGACGGCTTTCTTCTTTATCAATCAAAACAAAAACACCTTTCTTTATCAAAGCATTCAGTTGCACTGAAGTTATTTCGGGCAACTTAAGAAGTTCACTTCTCTTTAATTCGTTTTTAAATTGATTGAAGAAACCTGTAGATTGCAAAAACAACTGAAGCATTTGCAATTGTTTGAATGATTTCTTTTCGAGTTCATCAAATAATTTCTGTAGCTTATCTTCCTTAAAATACTCCTCGCAAAGGCTTACATACGTTTCAATTTTAGGCTTATAACGCTCACTAATTTCCTCGAGCGTAAGCACAACATTCTTTTCTATTAAGGTCTTTAATAAAGGGATTACCTTTTGCAAACCAGTTATATTGGAAACTTCACTAACTGTAATCGAATCTCTTGACAATAAAGCTTCAGCAACCAATAATTCGTTCTCATTTAACTGAGAATAATCACCATCAAAATCAGGATTGATAACTACTTTTGATTCGCTTGCCAACTTAAAAGCCGGGGGCAAAGCAGCATGCATCACATCTCCGGGATTGCACATATAGTAGTCAGCTATCCACTCCCAAAACTGAAACTGTTTTTCATTAACAATAGGTATAACATCTAACACCGAAATTATATATTTAACGGTGTAACCCTTAGGCACATTTTCATGCAGCTTCCTTATCAGCCCGGTATAAATCTTCTTTTGTCCAAACTGCACAACCACCCTTTGCCCGGGCTTCACTATATCGTTCATCTCATAAGGAATACGATAGGTATAATACCCCGGCAAAGGCAAAGGTAGTATTATATCTGCAAAAAGCGTAATGCGTTCCATATTGTAAATGATTGATATATGTTATTTATGTTTGTCCCTAATTAATTGCTCAAAGGTAGTAATTAATTTTAGATTCGAGCTCCTTCTGTTAAAAGTGCTTAAGATTTAATGTATCATTATTAAGAAATGTATTAAAAGCCTTATCTTTGTATTAAAATTTACACCTTATTTATTATGAAAAGAAAGACAGTAATCCGTTTGTTTTCAACAGCTATTTTAATTGGGATCTCAAGTATGTTTTATGCAAATAAACTTAATAATACTTTTAATGTTAATAAGAATATTAATTTTAAACTTAAGAGTAATCCTAATATGAATAAAGAATTAGTTATTGATCCTAAAACCACTGCTTTGGTTTTGATTGATTTGCAAAAGGGTATTGCTTCTATCCCAACTGCTCCGTTGAGTTCGGCTGATGTTATTGCAAATGCTAATAAACTTATAGATGCTTTTCATCTTCAAAAGGCTCAGGTTGTAATTGTAAGAGTAGCTTTTAATAAAGATCGCTCTGATGCCTTGCATCCTGAGGTTGATGAGCCAATGGTATCTAATCCAAATGCTTTGCCCGAAGATTGGTCTACGATTGTACCTGAGTTAAGGTGCGATAAGAATGATTTGTTTATAACCAAGCATCAATGGGGTGCTTTTTATGGTACGGAGCTTGATCTTCAACTTCGCCGTAAGGGAATTAAAAATATTGTAATTGGCGGTATTGCTACTAATTATGGTGTTGAATCTACTGCAAGAGATGGCTTTGAACTGGGTTACCAGATGGTATTTGCTGTGGATGCTATGGCTTCCAGAGCTGCTGCTGATCATGACTTTGCGGTTACCCGGATATTCCCTCGTATTGGTATGGTTAGGAATACGGAGGTTATTATTAATGCAATGAAATAAGAAGTACTTGAAGTACTTGCAATACTTAAAGTACTTGTAGTTGAAAACAAAACTAAGAATTGTTGTTTTCCTTTTTTTCAGGAGATGGTTACCTGCATGTTGAATGTGAAGTCTTAATAAAAAAAGCTCTGCCATTGATTTGGCAGAGATTTTTTTAATAAAATAATAAGAAATAAGCTCACCAAAATCCTCTCCTGTTCGACAACTTCTACACAAAAAAACAGAGAACTTAAAAAACATTTTTAAGATTAGCCAAATTTAAGAAATTTCCTTGAAAAACCCTGACATTTTGTCATACTTAATTTAAATAGTGCTGATAATAAGCAATAAGTTCCATTGCTTAGCCTCTTGGAGCTAGCTCTAAGTCAATATTCCTTAGTGCTTATTCGAATAAGCACTAAGTTTAGGCTGTTTTTACCCAATTTTAGCCTTTCGGAGCTTGGGCGACCCTGACAAAATGTCAGGAAAAGGCTAAAAAACACCCAAAATATGCCATATTCCTCCGTGCTGAGAGGCTAAGAGGTAAGGGGGTTCTGGTTCTGCTACAAGGAATATTGATTAAGCGACGAGGAATATTGATTTGGAGGCAAGGAATATCGATTCGGCGACAAGGAATATTGATTCGGAGCTAAGGAATATTCGAATCGGCACTAGGGAATATTCAAATCAGCACTCACAACAATTGGCACGATAATAAAATATAGTTATAAAAATAATGCTTAAGATTTTACTTTGACGACCGTAAAGAATAAAAAAAGGACAGAGCTAATTTGCTCTGCCCTTTTAAAGTTTTTTAAAGGATAAGAATACCGATTTTTTTGTTCAGTAAATTATGCTTCAGGAGTAGTTTCAGTAGATGAATCATCAGATTTCTCACGTTTGCCTCTTAAGGCAATGTTTACCATTTTATTTCTTTGTTGATGAATAAGAACTGATAAAGCATCATCATTACCTAAATGCCCGCTAACTGAATCAGCTGCTGAACTAACTGCTTTGTAAGCTACACCTAATTTATCGTTAGCTTTTTTAACTTGTTTAATTTTAGCCTGTTCCAAAGCAGTTATTTTACCTATTTCGGCCATATAAGCTTCAT
>JBAXLO010000005.1:0-47142 GCA_037134755.1 Bacteroidota bacterium
GACTTCCGAACGTTGGTTTGCCCTTCGCTGATGTGGCGAAGGGCTTCCGAACATTACTTTGCCCTTCGCTGATGTGACGAAGGACTTCCGAACGTTGGTTTGCCCTTCGCTGATGTGGCGAAGGGCTTCCGAACATTGGTTTGCCCTTCGCTGATATGGCGAAGGACTTCCGAACATTACTTTGCCCTTCGCTGATGTGGCGAAGGACTTCCGAACATTACTTTGCCCTTCGCTGGCTCAGCGAAGCACTTCCGAACGTTACTTTACTCATTGTTCCGTTCGGCGAAGGACTTCCGAACATTGGTTTGCCCTTCGCTGATGTGGCGAAGGACTTCCGAACGTTACTTTACTCATTGTTGCTTTCGGCGATGAGCTTCCGAACCTTACTTTGCCCTTCGCTGTGGCGGCGAAGGGCTTCCGAACGTTACTTTGCCCTTCGCCAAACGGAGCAGTGGCATTCCGAACATTACTTTGCCCTTCGCCCGACTTTATAAAACACTAAGTAATTATCATTAGCTCTATATCATAAAAATAATCAACTATTTAGCTTTAGCTGATAAAATAATATTATTTATAATGATAACAATTGTGTTAAAATGCTAATGAATCTCGATTATACTCATTTTTTGTTGTAACTTTGTACTCTAATATCAAGATATTCTTATTATGAAAAAGTTTTATCTTCTCTTAATTGCAATCTTTACAATAAACATTGCAAATGCACAATCTACAACTTACATTGTGCTTTGTTCGGTTAACGATACTGCTAACGATTATTATCATGCTGCTAAGATATTAAGTACGTATCGAAACGCTCAGATAATACATTTCAACCCCGAAACTGTTGAATATATACTTCCAACACTTATGAATATTGCTCCCAGATATGTTGCGGTAGTGTGTAAACCTACAGAACTTTATATAAATTTTATCCGTAGGTTTATGATGTTAAGCACTCAACTAGATAATGATCCTTTCAGCGATTTTTCTTATGGATATATAACAGGAGCTACGGGGCAGGATGTAATTAATTTTGTGAATAATATTATATATGCCGATACACATAACATTGAGAATTACCCTTACTCGGTTGGTGGTTATTCGGCCACTTCTCTTAATTATGTTTACACCGGAACCGATGGTTATATGACTTATCTTAATCCTGTAAGCTCTGCAAGTATATGGTTAGAGACCAGTAATACCGGTAGTGGTAAGAATTTCTTTAATGCTAATGCATTTTATATGGCTAACAAAAAGCTTTTAGATATAGGTTATAATGGCGATCCTCATATGCTTTGGTTATTCGATGGTGGTAATTCTACTCCAACACCTCCTGTGTGGAATTATGATTCTACTAAGATTGAAAACCCCGCTTATGCAAGAGTTGGACTGACAAGTAATGATATAGGAGCTTTAAATCTTTATCCGGCAGTTGCTTTTAATGGTGCCTGTCATTCGGGCGAACCTAAAAAAGTAATGGTTGAAGGGGATATTGCTGCAACTTTTGGAGATACACAAGGTTCCGTTGAGTTTTATACAATGAGTGATACTTTTAGTTATTGTTTGAATATACTTAAGACAGGCATTACAGGCTACTTTGCACCTTGCGGAGCTAACAATGCAAACGATCAAGGGGAGGATGTTTATAATGCCTTGTTATATCATGAACCTTTGGGCGACATACAAAAGAGATCTAATGATGCTGTTGTTATGGGTTTCTTAGGTAATAGCCCTAATCTTAGAGTATATATTCAAGGTAGTTCAACTTATGATTCTGATATCCTTCCTTCCGGAACATTTGATCCTAATACTTATTCGGGTGCTAATTCTATGCTTGGTGGAAAAGCTAACAGAATATATTTTGGCGATCCTCTTTATAATCCTTATAAATACAATCATTCCGATTCCTTAATTCTTACCCGAAGTATTTTTGATTCAATAAATTCAAACTCATTTAATATAACACTTAACTTTAAAAAACCAGATGGATTTTATCCTGTATGGGATAAGTTTCATTTTAGTAATACACGTGTATATGCCCCTGTTGAGTTGCCTGCTTATGTTGGTAATATAAGCAATCTAACAGTTATTGATTCTTCCGGTCCTTATAATTTAGTTGTACATGCTATCGAACATTTCGATGGTAAAACAATCCTTCATATAGAAGTTGATATTCCTAACGATATGTATTCGCCTATTAATTATTATATCAAGTTTGGTATAAATTATCTTCCTGTTGGGATAACAAATCTTCAAAAAATAAATAATAATATAGAAGTTTATCCTAATCCTTCAAAGAATATTACAACTATACGTTTTGCAAATCCCGAAATGAAAACACATTGTTTAATAATATATAATGCTAAAGGACAAATAATAGAAGAGATAAATAATGTAACAGATAATGAAATTAAAATAGATAACAGGTATTGGCAAAGTGGAATGTATTTCTTTAAACTATTCAATAATAATAATAATATTGGGCAAGGTAAGTTTATTATAGAATAAATTGTAATTTTGCAGCAGTTTTAATAACAAAATTAAATAAACAAAGATTATTAAATGGTGTTATGTTTAAAAGACATGACTTAGTAAGATATTTATATATTTTAACGTAAATCAAAATTAATTAGAAACTAAATTATATTATTATGTGTGGAATTGTAGCATATATTGGGCCAAAGGAGGCTTATCCAATATTAATTAAAGGCCTGCATCGATTGGAATATAGAGGTTATGACAGTGCAGGGATTGCAATATTAAACAGTAAACTTAGTGTTTTTAAATGCAAAGGTAAGGTAGCCGAACTCGAAAACTTTGTTAAAGATAAAGACCTTCACGGAACAATCGGGATAGCTCATACACGTTGGGCTACTCATGGTGAACCTAACGATGTTAACGCCCATCCTCATTACTCTCAATCCGAAAGCTTAGCTCTTATTCATAATGGTATTATCGAAAACTATTCTATTTTAAAAGAAGAGCTTATTCACAATGGTTATACCTTCTCGAGTAATACAGATACAGAGGTTTTAGTACAATTAATTGAGTTTATAAAAGATTCGAATAAAGTAAGTTTATTTGATGCTATTCAGTTGGCCTTAAATCAGGTTATAGGTGCTTATGCAATTGTAGTAATCTCTAAAGATGATCCTGATACGTTGATAGCTGCCCGCAAAGGTAGTCCTTTAGTAATAGGTATCGGCGAGGATGATTTCTTCTTGGCTTCGGATGCTACTCCAATTATTGAATATACTAAGAACGTTGTTTATCTTGACGATGAAGAGATTGCTATTCTAAGAAGAGGAGAAGAACTTAAAGTTAAAACAATAAAGAATGTTGAGAAGACTCCTTTAATACATAAACTTGAACTTAGCTTAAGTGCCTTAGAAAAGGAAGGTTTTGATCATTTTATGTTGAAAGAAATCTATGAACAACCTAAAACTATCAGAGATAGCTGTAGAGGTCGTATTCAAAAGGAAATAAGTCATATTACTTTGGCAGGAATTATCGATCATAAAGATAAATTTTTAAAAGCTAAAAGGATTATCATTACAGCTGCCGGAACTTCGTGGCATGCAGGTTTGGTTGGTGAATATCTGTTTGAAGAACTTACGCGTATTCCTGTAGAAGTGGAGTATTCATCGGAGTTTAGATATAGAAATCCTATTATTGATAAAGATGATATTCTTATTGCAATCTCACAATCCGGGGAAACAGCCGATACACTTGCAGCTATTGAGCTTGCTAAGTCAAGAGGGGCCTTTATTTATGGTATTTGCAATGTTGTTGGTTCTTCGATTGCGCGTGCTTGTCATACCGGTTCTTTTACACATGCCGGTCCTGAAATTGGTGTAGCTTCAACAAAAGCTTTTACTGCTCAGGTAACTGTTTTAACATTGATTGCTCTGGCAATAGCTCAGGAAAAAGGTACAGTTGACAAAGCTAAATTCACTAAGATTGTAAATGAACTCGAATCTATTCCCGATAAGGTTACACAAGTTTTAAAACTAGATGATAAGGTTAAAGAGATTGCAAAGATGTTTACCTATGCACGAAATTTCCTATACTTAGGAAGAGGTTACAACTTCCCTGTTGCTTTGGAAGGTGCTCTTAAACTTAAGGAAATCTCTTATATACATGCCGAAGGTTATCCTGCTGCCGAAATGAAGCACGGACCTATTGCTTTGATAGATGCTGAGATGCCGGTGGTAGTTATTGCAACTAATAAAGGGACTTACGAAAAAGTAATAAGTAATATTCAAGAAGTAAAAGCACGTAAAGGTAGGATTATCTCTATCATAACCGAAGGCGATGTTACTGTTAAGGAACTTTCTGATTTCTATATTGAGATCCCAGAAACATTAGGAATGTTAATACCTATATTGGCTTCCATTCCACTTCAATTACTAGCATATCATATTGCTGTCTTCAGAGGTTGTAATGTTGATCAGCCACGTAATCTGGCAAAATCTGTAACCGTGGAGTAGTTTGAAATGGGTGTAAGTTGATTTTTTGTCTACTTAGAGTTAAAAACAAAAGACTTTTTTATAATAATATTTAAACCTTACAAGCATCGTCGCATAATCGTACTACTCCTGTTAGTATTTAATCAATGCATTAAAAGATTTCTTGCAGATTTAAGAAAATTAAAAAGCTCCTTCTTTTGAAAGGAGCTTTTTAATTAATATAAAGATGTTTTTAATGTTCGATATTAGGTTTTTCTAGACCATAACCTTTTTTCTTGTCTTCTATTTTTAATAAGAAAGCAAATATAAGAGCAAGAACACCAAAACTAGTGAATATTAACATAGGTGGCGTATAATTATATTGTGTCATCTCCTGACCTCCGATCGTTACTTTACCAACTATGCAGAACTTATTTAAAACCCAACCAATTAAAGCAGGTGCACACATCAAAGCCCATGCGTTTTGTAAGAGAAAAATAAGAGCATATGCAGTACCCAATTGCTTTTCAGGAATAATCTTTGGAACTGAAGGCCACATAGCTGAAGGCACAAGCGAAAATCCAATGCCTAATAATAACATTAATACAATGGCGATACTAAAATGGTTAAGGAATGATAAGGAGAAAAGGAAATGTACCATAATAATGATGAGAGAACCAATAATCATAATAGTAGCACCCTTGCCCTTACGGTCGTAAAGGCTTCCAAAGAATGGTGTTAGGATGATAGTACCAAAAGGAAGTAGTCCAGGAATAGAACCAGCCCAGTTTTCGTCAACACCATATTTTAATACCATTAAATTTGTTGCATACTTTAAAAAAGGAAATACTCCTGAATAAAATAGTGCACAAAGAATTGCTATATACCACCAACCTTTATTTGTAATTATTTTCCAAATATCTGACATTTTAAATGCTTCTTCATCATCAACCACGTTGTTAAGCTTATCATAAGCTTCCTGTGAAACATCAAGTTTCTTGTCTTGGAAAGTGTAAACGAAATATGCTAATAAACCAATACATAGCATAATTAAACCTCCAAGAATTGGGAAAGACACATGACCAAAAGCTTTAGCTATAGGGAAAGCAGTTGAAAGAGCAAAAGCAGTTCCAAGTCTGGCAATTGCAACCTGAATACCCATTGCTGTAGCCATCTCTCGCCCCCTAAACCATTTGACCGTAACCTTTGAGACCGTAATCCCCGCGACTTCTATCCCTACACCAAATATTGCAAAACCTAATGAAGCAATCCAAACTTGAGCAGGATATGTCCAAAAAATAACATGCCAGTTAATTCCATCAAGAACATGAGTAGAAATTGCCCAATATTTAATCCCTGCACCTAATACCATAACTAATGCTGAAGTTATTCCGGTAAAACGTACACCCATTTTATCTAATATTATCCCACCGAATAATAAAAATAAGAAGAATACATTGAACCAACCATAGGATCCGGTAAACCAACCATAGTCGGCACTATTCCAATGTAATTGTTTATCTAACATCCCTTCTAATGGAGACATAACATCTGCAAAGAAGTATCCTGCAAACATTGTAAATGAAACTATTGTTAAAGCAGCCCATCGAGCAGCTTTCGATTCGCTTAGAATCTTATGAATCTTTTCAGTCATATTGATTATTTAATTTAAAAATATTTAATTCAGCAAAACTAAGATAAAATTCCGATATTTGCAGCATAATAATTCATTTTATTAAAAATTAACTAAAATACTATATACAAATAACTAAAATAACATGACAATAATTGAATTTAACGACGAATATTTTATGCGAGAAGCTTTAAAAGAGGCTAAAGCAGCTTTTGAAGATGGTGAAGTTCCGATTGGAGCAGTAATTGTTGCCAATGGTAAAGTGATTGCAAAAGCTCATAACCTTACTGAACGCTTAACAGATGTAACTGCTCATGCAGAGATGCAAGTGTTTACAGCTGCCGAGAACTATTTCGGAGGCAAATATCTTCAGGATTGCATCTTGTTTGTAACTCTTGAACCTTGTGTTATGTGTGCGGGTGCTTCCTACTGGACTCAGATTGGTAAGATAGTTTATGGTGCTAAGGACGAAAAACGAGGTTATTCAATCTATGGAAATAATTTTCTTCATCCTAAAACAACTATTAAAGGTGGTGTATTAGAGAAAGAATGCTCTGAATTAATAACGACTTTCTTTAATAATAAAAGGAAGGGGGATTGATTAACCTAAAATTCTTTTCGATACATTGATACTTTTATACTAATTTTGCATAAAAATATCAAAAACATCATAATAATAAAAAAGGTTATCGTTTAATTGTTTAGCTTTGGATCTAAAATCGAAATCAAATGACTGAAAAGAGCAATAAATATAAGTCGGCACTAAAGGTTCAGGAGGGGATTGAACAACCATCTTCAGTTAATGCTGATTATCTTAAGCAAATTAAGGCAAACAAGCAGGCGTTGCTCACACTTGATGCTTTTGTTGATGGGATATTAAGCGGAAACAGAACTATCTTAAGTAAGGCAATTACACTTATCGAGAGTTCGCTGAGCGAGCATCAGAAATTAGCTCAGCAAATTATTGAAAAATGTTTACCCTTGGCGGGAAATTCAATTCGATTAGGTATTACCGGTGTTCCGGGAGTGGGCAAAAGTACTTTCATTGAGGCATTAGGAAAACATATAACCAACAGCGGACATAAACTTGCTGTACTTGCAATAGACCCTAGTAGTGAACGCTCGAAAGGAAGTATCCTAGGTGATAAAACACGAATGGAAGAACTTGCCGTAGACCCAAATGCTTTTATCCGTCCTTCTCCTTCAGCAGGTTCGCTTGGTGGTGTAGCTCGAAAGACAAGAGAAATTATCATTCTATGTGAAGCTGCCGGTTTTGATACTATATTTGTAGAGACAGTTGGAGTGGGGCAGTCAGAAACTGCTGTACATTCAATGGTTGATTTCTTTTTATTGTTGATGCTTGCTAATGCCGGCGATGAGTTGCAAGGGATTAAAAGAGGTATCATGGAAATGGCAGATGCCATAGCTATTAATAAAGCCGATGGTGATAATATACAAAAAGCAAATCTTGCAATGGCTCAATATAAGAATGCTTTGCATCTATTTCCACCTACTGAATCAGGATGGATTCCACAGGTTACAACTTGCTCGTCGTATACCAGAGAGGGTATTGCTAATGTCTGGAATATAATTACAGATTATGTTACTTACACAAAAGGGAACGGCTATTTTAGAGGCAAAAGGCAAGAACAATCAAAGAATATTATGTTGGAGACCATTAATGATTTTCTAAAAGATAACTTTTATTCAAATAAGATAGTTACAACACTTATCCCAAAGATACAAAAAGAGATACTCGAAGATAAACTAAGCTCCTATATGGCTGCTCAAAAGCTATTGGATGAATATTATAAAAGTATTGAGAAATAATAACATTGAATCATTAAATAAAGAATGGCAAAACAGAAGTATTACGTAGTTTGGAAAGGTGTGAAACCCGGCATATATGATTCATGGACTGAATGTGAGAGACAAATCAAAGGTTTCGATAGCGCACTTTATAAATCGTTTGAAAGTATTGAGATTGCTACAAAAGCATTTAAATCACCTCCACATCATTATCTATACAAACCAAAGACAGCACAAGAGAAATTAACTAACAAGAATGCAAAACCGATAGTACCCAGCATATCTGTGGATGCTGCATGTGCAGGAAATCCGGGTGTAATGGAATATCAGGGTGTGGATACCGCAACAAAACAATTAATATTTCATCAGGGGCCATTTCCTTTAGGAACTAATAACATAGGGGAGTTCTTAGCTCTTGTTCATGCGCTGGCAATGTGTAAGCAAAAAGGTTGGACTTATCCTATTTATACTGATTCGGCAACAGCATTGGCTTGGCTTAAACATAAGAAAGCTAAGACTAAACTAGAGAGAATTCCTAAGAACGAAGAACTGTTTAATCTCGTTGAAAGGGCCGAAACATGGCTTGCAAATAACAGTTGGGATAATGTAGTTATAAAATGGGATACAGATAACTGGGGTGAAGTTCCTGCTGACTTCGGGAGGAAATAAGATATAATTTTACGGATTTAGATCTTTAATTAATTTCTAATCCCTCATTTCTTATTACTTCAATAATCAAAGAAGAATCATCTGTAATAAATCGTTGTAATCCAATTGCAATAGGCTCTATCCTATAGTCAATCCTATATTTTGGAGACCATGGTTTTGATAAAATAATGTCATCATCAGTATCAAAAGCTTCTGAAACTAATAAAACATCTATATCACTATCATCGGTTGCCTGATTTCTGGCATAACTTCCGAATAGGTATGCTTTATTGATCACTATCCCTGCAGTATTAAGATTATTAATATATCTACGTAAGATATTTATAGCATCTTTTTGAAGCATTGTAATAAATTTTTAGTTTTAATAAGATAATTGTTAATTATTTCAGCTGATGGTTTTTTGGGATAGAATTCAGGATAACGACCTTCAAGCTGATATTTCATAAGTATCTGTATAAAATCTGATTGCTCTTCAGTAATCTCTATTTCAGAAATTCCGATTAAATAAAATAAATCATGTGAACGAACAGGAATATTTTCGGTTTTCTTTACAATTAATGCTTTTATGATTTTTTCGATACTTAAATGACAAAAAAACATTCCTTCAATAAATTTGCTGGATGTAATCAGAATTGCTGATGTTTCGATGTCATTTTCGGCTGAATTACACCAGTAATCTATTTGTTTTGCTACATTTATCATGTTTGAATTTTAAAAGGTAATGCTATTAAGTATAAAACAATTTGACATAAATTTGGCAATTAATTTTTTCACAAAATTAATAAATTTTCATTGATTAACGTTATAAATAGAAATTATTACATTAAACTTTTCGTTCTTTAAAAAATACTTTACTATTATGGTCAAGATGTCTTGACAATAATAATGTATATTGTGGACACTATGTTTAAGATGGGGTGAAGTTCCTGCTGACTTTGGCAGGAAGTAATTATAATAATTACACTACAAAACGCCAAATATACTTAGCTAGAATTGTAAATTGCTTAAATGCTAATTTATCATTTTGTGTTGAGATGCTTTGATTTATCACAAAATAAAAATCACTGCCTATCTTTGGAATCCAACCGATACGATAATTTAATAAGATTTCTTTCTGACTATTATTCCACTGTCCGAATACACTATTTATTAATTTAGGAGTGAAAGCATACTCAACTCTTGCACCAAATTCATCTGTCATAAAATTACCTTGAGGTAGATAAACATAGTTTCGACGCCAGTCACCGGTAATATTAAAATGTTTGCTGGGATACCAAGCAAGTGTGAAATAAATATTGTTTCGAGTTCCATTATAATATTCACCATAATTCATATAAGTGGTGTAAACAAATGTCCTTCCGGGATAAGATTCGTAATCAATATCAAAACTATTAAACCAATACGCTCCTTTTAATATCTTAATGGTATCGAAGATTGAAAAATCATTAGTTGGTTTATCAAAACTCCTATATACATTAAAGTATAATAACTCACCACTTACAGTTTTAAAACCTAAAGGACGTAAAGCCAGATTAACACTTTCCAAATCCTTAGTGTCCGAAGAAAAATAATACTTTATATCAAAAGGTTTGAAAGAGTATTGTTTTATCCAGGAAATAAACCTTAAACGTGGTTTAAGTTCAAGACTTGTATTATACATATCATAATTTTTACGGTAAGAGAAGCCTAATTCAGGGTTGTATGACTTCTGAATAGTTCCCATCGCAGCTACATAATTTATAAGGTCGTTAGGGTAATTAAGGAATAGATTATATGCAAGATTATCTTTATTAATAGCTCCAGTAGTTTGAGATTGAGTAAAAGCACCACCGAAAGCAAGATATTTATTGCCAAACATTTTTGCAGTAGCAAGATTTATATCAGCACCATATACATAGTTAAAATGATTTTTTGTGTTGACAGCAGTTGTAATTATGCCTACACTCGACTGTCTGGAGATATCCTGCTTTATTCTTATTACAGAATAATTTTCAATAGCATTATTATTATCAGGAGTTAAAATGGAAAGTATCCCAAAGTTAGTATTCTTTTCTTTACCTATTAATTTAACACCACCATATATTGGTATTTCTTCGCCATTGCGAATGCCAATATTCCGACTATAGAAAGTTTTTAAATCAGTGCCAAGATTCAATTCTAACTGATCTTTGCCTTCGAGAAAGAATTCTCTTTTTTCAGGCATTAAAACTGAAAATCTACTAAGATTAATTGGAGTACGGTCGGATTCTACCTGAGAGAAATCGGTATTAATAGTTACATTCATCTTTGTAGAAGGACTAAAAATATAGTTTACATCCCCACCAATCTTATATGTTTTGTCTGTAACCTTAGCTTGCTCACCCTGTATGCCTGCCGAAAGAAAAGGTTTAATTTCTGTAGAGAGATTACTTGATATGTTATTTAATCCGGCAAGTCTTCCGGCTTGAGATATCATAAATACTGAATAATTCCTGGACCAACCTTGCCAATCTGCAACCTCTTTTTTATATCGGATATTCCTTTCGATATTAATACCCCAAATTTGATTTACCTTATCTGGAAATTTAAGTGTTGAAAAAGGAATCTCTATTTCAGCAAACCAACCACTATCTGTTCTTTGAACAGCTACATCCCATACAGCATTCCAGTCTTCATTAAAACCATTACCTTCGTCGGTTATAATTGCATCGCCTCTGGCACCATTGGGATTTACTACAAAAAGATAGGCATTTCGATTATCATTAAAGGTAGAGATTACAATCTCAAAATTATCAGAAGAGCCCCAACGTCCATCTCGAGCCATATCTTTTGCAATAATCTTTTTAGGTTGTGAATCATAAGCCCACAAACCAATGTAAAGTGTGTTTTTATTATAAAGCATCTCTACTTTGGTTGGTTCGCTTATAGGTTGCCCTTCATTAGGTTCTCGTTGAATGAACCTGGTTATTGGTTTAGCAAGTTTCCATGCAGCTTCATTAAAGATGCCGTCAATCTTAATCTTTTCTTCGGTGTAATAAGTAAAAATAGTATCCTTTTCGTTTTGCTGCGAATAGACTATTGCAGGAAACAATAAAGCTAAAGTGCATACTATCTTAAATAATCTCTTCAAAGCGAATTATATTTTATTGCCAAATTCCATTAGATAAGCTTTTATAAATTCATCAAGGTCGCCATCCATTACAGCTTGTACATTTGATGTTTCGACACCTGTTCGTAAATCCTTCACCATCTTATATGGGTGCATCACATAGCTTCGTATCTGCGATCCCCATTCTATTTTCTTTTTGCCACTCTCAATAATATCTATCTTTTCTCTTTTCTTGCGAAGTTCTATTTCGTACAATTGCGACTTCAGCATTTGTATAGCTTTCTCTTTGTTTTGACCTTGATAACGCGTTTGCTGACATTCAATAATAATACCCGAAGGTTCATGTTTTAATCTAACTGCAGTTTCTACTTTGTTTACATTCTGTCCACCTGCACCCCCTGATCTAAAAGTGTCCCATGTAATATCTGCAAGATTTACTTCTATTTCGATGTTATCATCAATAGCGGGATAAGCATATACAGAAGCAAAAGAAGTATGGCGTTTGTTGGCCGAATCGAAAGGGGAAAGGCGAACCAAACGATGCACACCATTCTCACCTTTAAGATATCCGTAAGCAAACTCACCTTCGAACTCTAAAGTAGCAGATTTAATTCCTGCACCATCTCCTTCTTGCATTTCTAAAGTTGATACTTTGCAATTGTTGCGATCGCCCCAACGGATATACATACGCATTAACATCTCGGCCCAGTCCTGACTTTCCGTTCCTCCTGCGCCTGAGTTAATGGTAACTATTGCTCCCAGCCTGTCTTCTTCACCACTTAACATGTTTTTAAACTCAAGCTTTTCTACAAGATTAAGTGTTTCCTGATAATGTTTTTCGAGTTCTGCTTCGGTGGCTTCTCCAGCTTCAAAAAACTCTGTCAATACTTTAAAGTCTTCGTAACTATTATAAGTATTGTAGTATGCATCCGTCCATACTTTCTTTGTTTGTATGGACTTTAAAAGTTTCTCTGCCTCTTTGGGATTATTCCAGAAATCGGGCTCGTGGCTTATTCTTTCTTCTTCGTCTATTAGTTGTTGTTTCTTATCAATGTCAAAGAAACCTCCTCAGGTTGTCAAGCCTTTTGTCTAAATCTTTTAAAACTTCTGATACTATCATATTGCTATTAATTTTCTGCAAAAATAGTTATTATTAATGGAATAGTAATATAAAAACACATTTTCTTTTTTGGTGTTAATGTTTTACGTGTATAAAGTCGTTCTTGTTTTTTGGGATTGACTTTTTACGTGTAAAAACACATTTCCTTTTTTCGGAATACACCCAGAAAAAGTTCTGAGTCATATTTACATACAGATTAAATGCTTATTATAAATTTCATCTATATTTAGAATATGCTTATCAATATTTCTTTTAGATATGCTTTTTAGCGAGTTAGCATTAATATTCATTCTTTTTTTGTTTTGGTATGATAAAAAAGGAGTACATTTGTAGAGTAATATTAAAATAATAAGGGAATGAAAAAGGCAATATAAAAACCCTTATTTCAAATTATAAACCTAGTAGCAATGAATACAACAACAACATTAAATCTTATTATCTTATTTAAAAAAACTCAAGTAAGATAATAAGGTTGAAAAGATTCGTGTGTTAAGATTGCTACAAAGGTTGTTGTTGGAAATAAGGTTTAAAGAAATAAATATAAGAATAAAATATAAACACTTATACAAGTCCAACGACCTTTATTAAATAAATAAAAAACAAAGAACCTTCACCTAGAAAAGGCGCAGAAGGTTTGGATATTGCCTTTTTGCATCCTAAATCTACTTATGGAGTTTTAACAGAATTGTGCGAGAATGAGAATTCATAAGAATTTAAATATCTATTTTCTGAGATTTCCTGACAAAATGACAGACTTTTTTCGTAAAATATCGTATATTTCTTACATATACACAAACTTTATTTCTTGGCGGTCCTATATGTATTACATATACACCAAATTTATATTTCAGATGGTCTATATGTGTTACATATACACCAAAACATTTTTTCAGCTACCCTATATGTAATACATATACATCATCTAAACTTATAAAACCTGACATATTGTCAGCATATACACTAAAAATAAAAATAAGAATGCGTATATGTAACACATATACGACCGCCGAGAAATAAATTTTGATCATATTGATGTTATATTTGATTCCTGAAAATATTTTTTTATAAGGATAACTCCAATACAGGGCAACTGAAAAATAATTTTCATACGAATGTACGTTAAATTGGAGAACTGATTTTTTAAGATTAGTAATATGTGACAAATATTGGGATTCTGACTTTTTTATTTCTTTTCTATTTTTAATAGTATAAAGAAATTTATTTTCTATAATATTAAAAATATCATTATCAAACTAAAAATAAAAAAAAGGAATATTAGTATTAAAGATATTCTAGAGTTCTTATTAAATATTTATACCCATTTTCTTCATCAATAGCGATGCATTAAGACTGGTGCACACTCCTTTATTCAACAGATAATCAAAATACAAATCCTCATTATTGATTTTAATATTAAAGTTGTAGTTTTCGATATTTTCGGGATAGTCCTCAATCATATCTGTCAAAGATAAATCGTGTGTTGCCACAATTCCAACCGCATTATTCCTGATGAGTTGTTTGATAAGTGCAGAAGAACCTATATGCCTGTCGGTTGAATTAGTGCCACGTAAGATTTCATCTAACAATAGGAAAACTTTTTCATTGTTTTCTACAATTTTAATAATGGTTTCAAGTTTCTTTAATTCGGCAAAGAAAGAGGAGGTATTATCTTTTAATGAATCACTTATACGCATGCTGGATAACACACGAACAGGCGAAAGGGTGAAAGCAGCAGCACACACACACGAACCTGCCATAGCAAGGATAATATTAACTCCCACAGCTCTTAAGAAGGTACTCTTACCCGACATATTTGAACCGCTTAATAATATAATTTTACCTGCTTTGTCAACTGCAAAATTGTTGCATACCCTAGTTTTAGCATTAATCAAAGGATGACCTAAGTTGGTGGCATCAAAATTAAAATGATTGTTATTTATTTTTGGGAAACACCATTCGGGATTGTTAAAATAAAGATTTGCAAAACTTGACAAAGCTTCAAATTCTGCCACACAATGAAACCATTGCTCCAGATTTTGATTAGATTTCTTCCATTTTTCAAGTTTATACACCTGATGTATATCCCAAAACAGAAAGGAATTTAAAAAGAAATGCACCAATACATTGTAACGAATATCAAAACTATTTACAATTTTCGATAACTTTTCAACTTCTGTTGAAGCAAAGTTATTATCAATCTTTAAGAGGTCTTTAAGAGCAATAAGTTTATTTGAAAGATAGCTTTCTTTTTCGATTTCGCGTAAAATATCAGCGTAAGTTACCAATAAATTCGAATTGTTAGTTACTTCGATATGTGCATACTTTACAAATTTATTAGCTTTATAAATAATTGCAAAATGAATTAAAAAAAACAACAAAAGTAAAGGCGTTATCGAAAAAAAGAAAGAGAAACCAATAGTAATTAGCATGATGCAGGATAAGATGGGGAGCAATAAAATATGAAGTTTAGTAAACGAAAATTTATCCGTATTCCTCACCCATTTAATAAGATTATTAAGCGCATTTTTGTTCTCCTCTTTTAAAGAATAACCCAGAACAAATATTTTTTGTCGCCACTCAATTTTCTCACTTAGTTCAGCCACAGCTTTATTTCTATCCTCAATTTCCTGATTATTTGCCTGAGTGAGCAACCAATCAGCCAAGGTGTCACTGCTTTTACTTAATGTGGTTCTATTTATATAATGATAGATGGAAGAATCTCCAAAAATATCTAAATCGCCAGAGTAGGGATGGCTTTCATCCTTGTATCTACTACCATCATCTGCAAAACTATATATATTATTTAATGATTCTATTTCTTTTTCATTCAACAACTTTAATAATTGATATTCTTTCTTTTTTGCAGAATTACGAAAATCCCTTTTAACTATTATAAAGAAAATAATAAAACTGATTAACAGCACTAAAATTGCTGCAGAAAGATTTATATGAAACAGAAAATAGAAGAAAATAAGTCCGATTACAATTGTCAACAAGCGAAGAAAAGGAAGTTTACGTTCTTTAGTTAAACATTCCTTTTCTTTATCAGAAAAATCAGAGACTCTTTGATTATAATAGCTATATAAATCCATTTTAAAATAGTTTAATAAAATAATTTCAGCAAAGATGCGAAATAATTATGGATTCAATAGCATTATTTATGCATTATTAAAACCTCAAACATAACTACTAATCATTTCTATCATGGAAACGACGAGGTCCGAAAGGATTGTCCATTTGATTTTCATCCGGTTTCTTACCTTTAAACTTGCTAAAACTATATGAAAAGCTAAGTAAGAAAAATCTTGGCAATGCATTTATTCTATCATCTTCCACATAGTTATCGGTTGTGGTACGCGAAATACTTTTGTTTTGTTGTAATAAATCATTTACCTGGAATTTAAACATTCCTTTCTTATTTTTAAATATAGTTTTAGAAATAAAACCATTCCAAATAGTAGTACTTAAGTTATATCCAGATCCATAACCATTATTTGTAGTATATGATATATCACTCCCGATTTTGAAATCTAATGGAAGAGTATATTGGAAATTAAACCCTAATGTGTAATTAATATAATCTGTAGTAGGTTGGGTAGTTAAAGTATAACTAGCATTATAATAAGATATTTTTACACTAGGCCCGTAAATTAATTTATCACCATTATAGTTTAAACTGGTTCTTGCATTTGTATTAAAAGTACGGGTAAAATAACTCGTAGCATTCGAAAAACTCACAGAATTAGTATAGGAAGTATTGGTAAAAAGATTAACTACATATTTTTTAATAGGTTTACCAATACCTGCAAAAGCACTTAACGAATAATATCCATTTGCATTAACAGGTGTTACTATCTGTTGTCCTTGTGAATTATACTCCGTTTGGTTAGTTATTTTATTTAATGCATTTGAAAAATTCAAACGAGCAAAGAGAAAGCTGAAATTTGCAGGATTCATCGTGTTGTATGAGATGTTAATATTGTTATCAAATTCTGGTTTCAAAGCAGGATTCCCTCTTGTTATATATAATGGATTCGAGTTATCTGGAATAGGCTGTAATTGCGATAAACTAGGTTCGTTACTACTCCCCCTGTACATAATTCTTAAACGTTTACCTTTGCGGGGATTAAAATTAATATTAAACTGAGGCGAAAAATTAACTACTTTCTGCGTAAGCGTAGTGTCCTTGTTAAGCGCATACATAGCATGACTGGTAAGCTCAGAAGGTTCTACCCCTAAACCAAACGTATAATCCCATTTCTCACGAAAAAACTTAATATTAACTCCCACTCTATTGTCAAGATAGGTGTTTTGATAATGATTAGTATAAGTATAATCGATATTATTGGTATATGATTTACTAACGGTATCATAATTATATGCTTTTCTATCAGAATAACTATTGTCATAATTTAAACTGTAATCAAACTCCATAACTACGCTTTCGCTAAGAGGTTCAGTGTACGAAAGTCTTGAAGAAAGATTAAAGTCACCTGTTTTATTATCCTTTTGTTGGTTAATAATAGATGCCCTCATTGTATCATTTTTAAGTAAGTCAGTGTTTGAAATGTTATAACTTTCGGAATTCGAAGTATTATAACTTGGCGTAACATCAAGAGATATTGTACGTCTAGGTTTATTAAAACGATGCCTGATTAATATTTGACTTGAATAATTATACACATAATTATTTACATAATTTAGATTACTACTCCCTGAATTAATAGTATCATTTCTTTTGATAAATTTAGAATTAATAGTATCGTTTTCGAAGAAGGTTGCATAAGTACTATTTTGATTTGAATTAGATTCGGTAATCTTAATTTTAGGTCTGAATAAGATAGAATTCATTGAATCTATTCTATAATCAAATTCTAAATTCAGATTATGATTCTTATTTGTTGTCGAATTAGTTGAATTACTATTGTAAAATGAATTTCCTAAAGTATCTGATAAAAAAGTTTGACGTGCACTAGTCTGAATTTTATCAGTTTCATTTTCTGTAAATAAATAACTTCCTGTAAAGCTGATCTTATGACCTATACTATCTCTGAAATTAGTCCCTAAAGAGTAGGATGTACTTATACCACTATTATTATTTGAGAATCCACCGGGCCCTCCTCTTCCCGGTCCACCAGGACCTCCGGGACCACCGGAGTTTGATTGTCCTAAAGCAGAAAAATCACCAAACCTTATATTATTAATATTATTTGCTGTACCAATAATAGATAATTGTGTTGATCCATTATACCAATTCATATTAGCACCGGCATCAAAACGATCTAATTTATTTGCCTGATTATTGTTATCATCATATTCTCCGCCAATTCCACCGGTCATTTTTCCAAAAGTACCGTTTCTTCGACCAGGTTTCGTAATGAGATTCATAACTTTTTCAACACTTCCATCATCTACACCTGTAAAAACTGCTTGTTCGCTTTTGGAATCAATAACTTGAACTTTTTCAATCATATCAACAGGGATGTTTCTTGTTGCCATAACAGGATCATTACCAAAAAAAGGTTTTCCATCAACCAGTACTTTTGTCACCTGAGTTCCATGCGCTGTAACTGCCCCATTATTATCAACTTCAACGCCTGGAAGCTTCTTTAATAAGTCCTCAACCATTGCATTAGAGTCAGTTTTAAAAGAAGCTGCATTAAATTCAATAGTATCTTCCTTAACAACTATGGGAGCTGCATAATCTTCAATTACTACATCATCTAATTGCACTGTTTGTTTTGATATTTTTATAGAACCAAGACTAATAACAGTGTTCGCTCCTGAAACAGTAATAGTTTTTGTCTTCTTACCATATGACATACTTGAAATTTCAAGGTCGTACTTTCCTGGTTGTACTTCATTAAATGAAAAGAATCCTTTATCATCAGTCATACCCGATTTAATGATATTCTTTCCGGATTGAGTTGTTAGAGCAACGCTAGAATACGGTATTGGCTTCCTACTGTTACTGTCAAGTAAAGTTCCTTTTATTACGTACTTAATCCCTTTTTGAGCGTAAGTATTATTATTTAAAAGTATAAAAGAAAAAAAAATAATACTAGAAAGTAATAATGTCCTGAAAGATTTTCTCATTTTTTGCAATTTTATTGAATGATTATTTAATTTAGATATATGTGACAACTATTAGTTTAATATCACTAAAAATATCGGGCAAAGGTATTTCTAATTATTAACATAAACCCTATTTTAACAAAAAATTAGGTAAGTTGTATAAAATATACGGTAAAAGAATCAATTTTTAATGTGAATGTCCAATTTTGTTTTGAAGAATTTTTAAAAAACGATTCAAATTATCATAAATAAATAAATTCAATTTTTTTTTAGTATTGTTTACTTTTAAGATAAGACAAAATCTTTTATTAAATATTAATTATGTTTATAAGCTTTTGAAGCATCTAAAAAAGCTTGAGCTATAGCTATTGATCCAATATCATCAAGTTTCATTCGCTCAGGATGCCATTGAACACCTAGAAGAAAAGATTTGTTTTGTGGATTATTCCATTCTATAGCCTCTATTATTTTATCATCTGCAAAAGCTACAACTTTTAAATTTTTTGCTAGTATTTCAATTGCCTGATGATGAAAAGAGTTTACAATTGTATTATCTACTTTATAAATGGTTTTTAATTTTGAATTATATTCAATAGTTATATTATGAAAACAAAGATTTTTTTGATCACCCTCTAATTTATGTTTTATACTTTTATCAAAATCTTCCTCAATATCTATGATAAGAGATCCTCCCATTGAAACATTTAATATCTGCTGTCCTCTACAAATTGCTAAAATTGGTATTTCTAAGTTAATTGATTTGATTATTAACTCTAGTTCCAGTTCATCACGATATTTATCGATATTAAAACATCTGCTTTCTTGATCAATTTTACTATAGAACTCCGGATTAATATCATTACCTCCACTTAATAATAGTCCTGAACAGTTTTTAATTTCTTCTATCGCATTGTTTTTTGATAATCCATAAAGATTAATACATTCAATGGTAGGATCAACCATTTCAAGCCATATCTTATATAAAGGATAATTACCTATATTATCGCCTTTAGATATTGCAATTTTCAAAGTTGTGAAAAATTATTATGATAGAAAATAATTCCTATGAAACTTTTATGGCTTTATATAAAGATACAAGGCACCAGTTCTGATGTGCTCTATTTCGTTCCATGTTTTATAATCAATATAAAAAGAATAATTCCCCATAGGTTGAGCTACTCCTTGGTAAGTACCATACCAGATAAAATTCTTTTTTGTTGATTCAAAAACTTTAACTTGTGAAGAATCATTAAAAACCCTAACTAGAAAATGATTGCTGTCAATTAAATTATACTGATCATTAATAAACCAAGAGTCATTTACACCATCATTATCTGGAGAAAAAGTTCTTGGGATTAATATTACATCATCATTATTTACTAATGGATCATTTTTTGAACATGAAAAAACAACAGTTAATAAGACTGTTATCATTATAAAAAACTTTATTCTTTTCATTATAGTTGTGTTTTTTATTGTAAAAAATCAAGAATCAAAATTACTATTTTTTTTTGAATAAAAAATAAAACTTTAAAATTAAATTAAAAAAATATAAGTAATATTACTTTTGATGAAAAAAGAACAATTATTTAGCATGATTATATTAGTATTAATTCTACATTGTCAATTTGTTAGAACTTAAATAATTTTATTTGCTGTATTATAATGAAACAATGTACTATTTTAGATCACATAAAACATTTAATCATTAACGTGCTATAATTACATGTGTTAAAAAGATATTTTTTGAAAACGACCTTCATATTGGGGCAATTATTATTATTATTATTATTATCTCATTTAGCTAATGTTGTCTGAAAATAAGCGACATATAACTTTGGCACGCGGTTTGTATATATGTAATTGCTTATTCAAAATAAGTTAATAATTTTATATTTTATCTTTTATCTTCAAGGGGGGAGGTTGCCAGAAATGGCAGCCTCTTTTTTTTTGTATCTTTAGATTAAGATATATATATAGTTGTTTATTTCAAACACAAATAACTTTGGTAAGTATGGAATGTATGTAAATAAAAAAATTAAAGCCGTTATCAATATTTTGATAACGGCTTTTAATATCTTTAGATATTTGAAGGCTGTATTTACAATATTTTTATTATTTAATGATATTATACTTTAATTCTAACTTAATGCCTTTATTGTCGGTTCCTTTCAACATCACACTGTTTGCTGTAGTTCTTCTGTTATCAACAAGTAGATATAAACCATAATCAATAAAAGTAGGGTCGGATGAATATGAATTTAATATTTGTTGTAGATATCTTGTAATACGTAATCTGTATTCTCTGGTAGAAGGATTATAAACACCGTCAAAGAAAGTTGAGCCTTCCATAATATCTGGTAGCAAAACTGTAGAACCATCAGCTAGTTTTCTCAGCATCGTAATATCTGTAGGTGGTGTGAAGTAATCATTAGCTTCAGCATTCTGAAAAACTAACACTGCTTCGTTTACAGTTACCTTTTGAGCTTTCCCTGTCTTATCTTTTAAAAGTTTATTTATGAAAGGTAGTTTCATTTTTACTTTAGTACCTCCCATTGCTTGAAGATATACATTTTGTTTGCCTAATGTTGTATCTTTTGTTACTCCTATTCCCAATTGATTCTTAAAACCGCTAGATGCATTATTATAACCATTATGATCAAAATAATTATATTTGCCGCAATAAGTATCAATTAAAAAATTATATTGTAGTTGAGTAGTATCGGTAACATTGCTTGTGCCTTTATAATATAAGGTAAGATTAGTATATGCAGAAAGCAAATTGAAATACATAATAGAACCTTTGTTGAGCATCGAAGGACTTAATGGTTCGGTACGGATAAATAAACCTTTTATGTAGTTGTTAAAACTAGTATTATCTATTAAATTAGCAGCTGATGCATGCAAAAGTTTATTCCCGAAAAAAGAAGTAAACTTAACACGAAGCAATGCAGGATATTTAACACCAGCAACTGTGACACTATCTTTTGCATTAGGAATAAAAGTCAAATCAGCTATTACTTTATCAAATTTAAAATATGATAATAATTGATTAGAATAATATGCACTATCTAAAGCCATATTCTCAGAAACTTCAAAAACTTTTAAGTGTTGACTTGAGATTCTTTGCTGACTATTATTATATATACCGGTATATGGTAATGTTAAAACTAATGAATCAAATTTAGGAGCAGTGCCAAAACTGACATTGTTATTTGACAATCTGAATTGAGTGAAAATACTTGCTGTTGTAACTCCAAATATAGGGTCAACAATGCTGCCTAACAAATTGGGAGAATAATTGTCGGATCTTAATGAATCATCTATTACTGTATATGCCCAAACAGTACATGTGTCAGTATAAATAACATTTAATTTATTGCCAGTAGGCTGAAGATCCAGTCCTATGGAATCGGGTTCTTTTGAGCAAGCAATAAAAGAAATAACTAATAGTAGAAAAATAATAGTTTTCTGAAAGGAATTACAGTCTGTTTTCAATTGCCAATGTTTATTATTAATAATCTAAAAAAACAACTAAGAAAGAATAGTTTCGTTCATTAGTACTTCGTCATAGAAATCTGAATAGGCATCAATATACTTGTCTTTTGCTTGAACTCCTAAAACCGGTTTGTCAACAATTCTAAGATAACTTAAGACATCTTTATTTACATTATCACTTCCGATAATAATGCCATCTGAGAAATCTATTGCAGTTTTCATTAAGTTAACGAAGTTTGGGGTTTTATATTGCTTAACATCTTTTGCAGTAATGCCAGGTAATTTAAGCTTAGTAGAGAAGTCTTTATTTAAAGTTTCCGTAAAATCATCATCATAAAGTGAAAAGATAACTTTAGTATCAGAAAACAATGGATTGTCTTTAAATGCTTTTTTAATATATAAAGGTATTAAACTCGTAAACCATCCATGACAATGTATCACATCCGGTGACCAACTGAGTTTTTTAACAGTTTCTACAACACCTCTGGCATAAAAGATAGCTCTTTCATCATTATCTTCATAAAACACATTGTTCTTATCAGCAAATTCACCTTTTCTTTGGAAGTAATCTTCGTTATCGATAAAATAAATCTGCATCCTTGCTGTTTGTATAGATGCAACTTTAATGATAAGTGGGTGATCACTATCGCTAATAATCATGTTCATCCCTGACAGTCTAATTACTTCATGTAATTGACATCTTCTTTCGTTTATATTACCAAAGCGAGGCATAAAAGTTCTGATCTCTCGTCCCTTTTCCTGTATACCCTGTGGAAGAAAACGTCCTATGATTGACATTGGTGAGTCCTTTAAATAGGGTGTTATTTCTTGTGTTATAAACAATACTCTGCTTGTGCTCATTTTGAATTTATTTGACTTAGAAATATTTTGCAAAGTTACTAAAATTATAGCACAAAATGAATTAAAAAGAAAATGTTTTGAAAATAAAATAAAAAAAAGCAAATAATTAGCTTTGTTATATGATAAAAATGTAACTTTGCACCGTAATTATCAATAAAAAATCAATACAATGGCTGATAAAAAGAAGAAGAAAATAATTGAACGAGAAGATGTTGTTGTAAAGTTTGTTGGAGATTCCGGCGACGGTATGCAACTTTCAGGTACATTATTTTCAGATAGTGCTGCTTTAGCAGGGAATGATTTGGCAACTTTTCCGGATTATCCGGCTGAGATTAGAGCTCCTCATAATACTATTGCAGGTGTTTCAGGCTTTCAGGTTCATATAGGTTCAAGCAAAGTTCACACTACAGGTGATCAATGCGATGTACTTGTAGCAATGAATCCTGCTTCCTTAAAGTCGAATCTTAAATGGGCAAAGATAGGTGCAACGCTTATTGTTGATGCTGATTCTTTTGACGACAAAGCAATTGAAAAGGCTGGTTATAAAACGAACCCATTAGATGATGGTAGTCTTGAAAAGTTTAATCTTATCAAAGCTCCAATTTCATCAATGACTAAAGAAAGTTTAGTAGAGTTGACAACTGATAATAAAGTTGCAGAGAAGAGTAGAAATATGTTTGCTTTAGGTGTAATTTACTATATCTTTAACAGAGATTTTGATACTACCTTTAAACTTCTTGATGCAAAATTCAAAAAGAAACCCGGTGTAGCTGAAATTAATAAAACTGTTATTAAAGCCGGTTATAGTTATGCTGATCATGTTGAGGCTTTAGCTTCTACTTTTGAAATTCCAAGAGCTAAGATGGAAAAAGGAAAGTATCGTAACATTACAGGTAACGTAGCTACTGCATGGGGTTTATTAGCTGCTGCTGAAAGATCAGGCAGACCTTTGTTCTTAGGTTCTTATCCTATCACTCCGGCTACCGAAATATTAATGGAGTTATCTAAACATAAATCTTTAGGTGCAAAAGTATTTCAGGCTGAAGACGAAATTGCAGGTATTTGTTCTGCAATTGGAGCTAGTTTTACAGGTTCATTAGCTTGTACTTCTACTTCAGGTCCTGGCTTATCATTAAAAAGCGAAGCTATAGGTCTTGCAGTAATGACAGAGTTGCCTTTAGTTATTGTTAACGTTCAAAGAGGCGGACCTTCTACAGGTTTACCTACCAAATCAGAACAATCAGATTTATATCAGGCATTATTCGGCCGTAATGGTGAAGCTCCTGTAGTAGTAATTGCTGCTTCTTCGTCTGCTAATTGTTTTTACTTTGCTTTCGAAGCAGCTAAAATTGCTTTAGAACATATGACTCCTGTAATTCTTTTAACTGATGGATATCTTGGTAATGGTTCACAACTGTTCAGAATTCCTAAGATGAAAGATATGCCAAAGATTACGCCACCATTAGCTGAAGCTAATGATCCTAATTATAAACCATATTTAAGAGATCCTGAAACATTTGTTAGGAAATGGGCTCTTCCGGGAACTGATGGTTTGCGTCATAGGATTGGTGGATTAGAAAAAGAAAATATTATTGGAACTGTATCTACTGATCCTTTGAATCACCAATTAATGGTTGATTTTAGAGAAAAGAAAGTACAAAAAGTTGCTGACTTTATCCCTGAACAAACTATTACCGGCGAAGCAGAAGGTGATCTTTTAGTAATAAGCTGGGGTGGAACCGAAGGTGCTGTATTATCAGCAGTTGAAGCTTTACAAAAAGAAGGAAAGAAAGTTAGTCATGCTCATTTTAGTTATATAATGCCTTTGCCTAAGAATACTGCTGAGGTATTAAAAGGGTATAAAAATATATTAGTTTGTGAATTAAATTCAGGACAGTTTGTAAATTACTTACGTATGACAAATCCTGAACATCAATACAAACAATTCAACAAAGTACAGGGTTTACCTTTTGTTGTAAGTGAGTTAAAAGTTAAGTTAAACGAAATTTTAGAGGAGAAATAATCAATGGAAAACTATACAGTAGAAAGATCAAAAGTTGAGTTGACAAAAGAAGATTTTGTTAGCGATCAAATGGTGAAATGGTGCCCTGGTTGTGGTGCGCATGCAATATTATCTTCGGTTGCCAATGTTTTTCCTAAGATTGGTTACCGTAAGGAGAACTTCTGCATGGTTTCGGGTATCGGATGTTCATCAAGATTCCCATATTATGTAAATACTTATGGATTTCATAGTATTCATGGAAGAGCTGCTGCTATTTCGTCGGGTGTTAAGATATCTAATCCACATTTAAGTGTGTGGATGGCAACAGGTGATGGCGACTCAATGGCTATCGGTGGAAACCATTTTATTCATATCATCAGAAGAAATATCGACATCAATATTATATTGTTCAACAACCAGATTTATGGTCTTACAAAAGGACAGTATTCACCTACTACTCCTATGGGAAGTGTTACTAAAACATCTCCGCAAGGAACTATCGAACATCCTTTTAATCCCGGTGAATTGATTCTTGGTGCTCAGGGAACCTTCTTTGCAAGGGCTGTTGATACCAATGTAAGGATGATGACAGAGGTAATGTTCGAAGCTGCCCGTCATGATGGTACTTCGGTTATAGAGATATTACAGAACTGCATTATCTTTGCTGACAAAACACATGCTCAGATTACTTCTAAAGATCTTCGCGACGATCATCAAATACATCTTAAGAATGGCGAACCAATGTTATTTGGTGCAGGCAAAACTAAAGGTATCCGCCTTAATGGAACAAGATTGGAAGTAGTTGAGATTGGTAAGGATGGGATTACAGAGGATGATATCATGGTTCATGATCAATATGAAATGGATCCTGGCGTTCATTTAATGTTAGCTAAGATGTCTCCACCTCATTTACCTATGGCATTCGGAGTTATTCGTTCGGCAATGTATCCTACTTACGACGATTTAGTGGAAGAACAAATTAGATATGCTAAGGAAAATTCTAAGATCAAAAACATGGACGACCTGCTTAACAGTGGTGATACATGGGATATTGAGTAAAGAAAGTACTTGAAGTGCCTAAAATACTTAAAGTACTTAAAGTTGTAAATAATTACGAATTACGAATTACGAATTACGTTTTGTTGTAATTCAAATTGTAATATAAAAGAGTGGTTGTCTTTGATTAGGCAGCCGCTCTTTGTTTTGGCCATTTCCGTAATTCGTAATTGATTCTTATTCTTTCACAAACTTCCTTACCACGGTTTCTTTATCAGAACTTAGCTTTAAGATATAAATGCCTTTCGCGAAAGCGGAAGTATTTATTGTTGCTTTTTTATTTATATTATTAGTATATACGGTTTGCCCAATAAGATTTACTATCTCTAATCTTTGTTCTGTATTAGAGTTTGTTTCTATAGTAAGATTGTCTTTGGTGGGATTGGGATAAACCCTTACTACCCCTTTCTCTTGCCTTATCTCATTTATACCTGCTGATATACCTTTTAAACGTATTATTGGATAAACATGTACACCATTATAATGTGTAAAATCCCCCATAACATAATAAGTATCATTTGTTCCTTTTTTTATGCAATAGACAAAAGAGTAAAGTCCACTATATCCGACGCTATCAATGCCTTCTCCGTTAAAATAAGTAGTATCTATAAAACCATTGACATCTGTTTTTACAATATTGTTTCTTAAATAACCTTGGTATTGAGTAAATTCACCTCCTATTAAATAACCACCATCTGTAGTTGGACATGCAGTTGTGACACCCCCAGAATTGTTGCCTACATTATTAAAATTATTAAAAGTACTGTCTAACGAACCATTGGCATTTAATCTAATTAAATATAAAGTTGAAGGACAATTAATAATACTAAAGACAATACCAATAATAATTTTACCATCATTTTGTATATATAGAGGTTTTAGATTACTGTAGCCACTTATAAAAATTGATTTAAAAGTAGTATCCAGATTACCCAAAGTATCTATCCTACACATTACATTTGCTGTTGTTGTATCATATTTTGTAAAACTATTCTGCCCTCCACCATATAATAATAATTTATCAGAAGAATATTTCGTGATACCCCAAACAGTATTATTAGTTGTATGCCTAAAATTAGTATCTACAGTACCATCGGGCAGGAATTTTGTTAAATGTTGTACTAAATTACATACTCCATCACTACCCACCAACATACTACCATCCGAGAAAAAATAAGGAATATAATACTCACCACAGGTATTTTCTGACAATAAATTATGTCCCCATGCTAAATCTGTTAATTGTCCGGTATAATTTAATTTGTCAAAATAACCTCCACTTATACCATTTCCCATTATATACACATTGTTTAATCGCTCAAGAAACAATATCCCCTGCCCCCCCACTATAAACTGCCAACTATTATCAAGACTACCATCTTCGTATAATCTAAGTACATCTGCAATAGTTCCACCATCCCAAAAATATCCATAAATCATTAATTTTCCATCCGGTTCATAATTTAATCCATATACTTTTGGATCAAGATCACCCCAAAGAGCATAAAAATCATAATTGATATTAAAAGTAGTATCCAGAGTAAATGCCTGTGCCTGTATATTAAATTTAATGAATAGTAAAAAGACAAATAAAAAAATATACTTCAAGTAAAAAGATATTTGTTTCATAGTATTTAAATTTTTACAAAAATACAAAAAAAGTAGCATGAAACATAATTCATGCTACTTTTTATTTTATTTACTTATTAATTACAATTTTGCCATTGCCTAAGCATTGGTTATCTGATTTTATATCGTACAAATAAATGCTGTTTTTAATAGCACGTGTATCCCATATCCATTGTCCTCTTTTTGCAGTAATAGTCTGTTGTGCAATGGTTTTGCCGTTAATATCTGTAATACACAATTCGGCATTGCCTTTTAGCAATGGTAATGTCCAGCTAAATGCAACGTAAACACTTGCAGGGTTTGGTGTAGCTGTTATTTTATTATAAGCCGATTGTATTATTTGGTTAGCGGGTATTTTTGGTTTCGAGAAACTTAAATGCTTGCCTTCATTTTCAGCAGGTAAATAATCAATACATCGTTTATAGCAGAAACATAGAATATTTTGTGCTAAAACAGACGATCTGCCTGTATTATTATCGGCAATTTGTTGAAGAGTTTCAATTTCTAACTCCGTTAGTTGCATAATATTTCTGCCATCCGATGCTATACTGTTTCTAAATTCTAAATATTCTTTAAAATTTATATATTCTGCATGTTGCTCATCTGTCAATTTAAAAAGTTCAGGAATTTGTCTTCTATAATTATTGGCAGATGTATAATCATTACTTTCTATGCAGTATTCAGCAGCTGAATAATAATCAGATAAATCTCCACGTCTCAACATCCATCCAATTGCAACATCCTTTTGTTGAATAGTGTCAAGCATACAATTAGTAACCAATATATTTGTGATTACCGACATTTGCGAACTTACATCAGCCAAATTGGCTTCGAGTAAGGTGCGGGCTGTTTTAGCATGCCAATTCTCAACTATTAAGTCAAGCATATATTGTGGCAATGGATTGGGAATTTTATTACCAATAAAATCAATAAATTTTTCGTCTCTTGTTGCATCTGGATTAGCAAGACTGATCTCCAACAACATGGCTTGAGGTAATATATCACTTTGAGCAACTTTTGCTAACACATCCTGTGATAAATAAGGTGATTTTGCCAATAATTCCGCTCTCATTTTCCATGCATCATTCGACCATGTAGATTCTATTTTATTTAACATCATGTTTTCGTCACCTCCATCAATCATGCTGCTATAATTGTACAATAAATTAAGATACGTTGATTCCAATACTCCGTAATTATTGGCAAATGTCTGTGCTGACTGAATAGATAAAGGAAAACTATATCCATTGTTGAAATTCGAAGGACATTTATTTTCATTAGTTACATGTATCGTGTCTACCAAAAAAGGAGTAAAATACTGGGGTTGTGCTAGCCCATCTGTATAATAATACATTATTGGCGAAAGTGTTCCATTTACAATATCACTGTCATTCTGCGTAAAGAGATTTCCTGCCGAAGTTAAAGTACTAGAATCCCCCTGATAGTAACGAATACCTTCATTGCTTAAACCTGTTATAGATGCTATGTTAATAGCATTTGAATCTGCTACATGTGTATTACATAATATTTGCAGACCTTTAAAGTTGTAAGTAGAATTTTTATTTACACCTTCTGCTAGTTCGCCTATCGTAAGATTGTTAGTGGCATTTTTGTAAACCTGATTATTCGCATCAAGGCTATTATTAATTCTTATACCATAATTAATTGAAACTGGAGTGGAAGATAATTGTAAAGTATCTTCTTCAATCCGATAACCTGTTGATTGATACGTAAAAATTCCTGTGGGATAAGTATTAGGTAGACTAGCAATATTACTGTCACCAATAAAAAATATCGATCTGTTTACCCACGAATTTTTTACTCCATCAAATTCGACACCGATTACATTTTGATCAAAAACAGATTCATCAACTACTACTACATTTGTTGAAGCCGAAGTAGTAGCACGAATAGCATGATTAAACCCACTGAAATAGCATTTGGTTAAACGTTCGGAGGGGCAGCTTTCCCCGTACAATACATTATGATCGCAATAACCGTTAACAGTATATCCTGCATCCATTGAAAAGATTCCGTTATTACTACCAACACCGTATTGTCTGTTGCTTTGATAGTTTAAAAAGTTACAGCCCTGAAAAAAAACACCGTTAACGCCCAACAAATGTGCATGACAGAAAAAACTACTGTTTGAAATGTAATCATCATCTATCTGAAAAGTACAATTAACAAACTGACTAAGATTACCTATTTTTGTGGTATCAGTAGGTCCGGGTATAATGTTTTGATACGTCATAAATTCAACAGAGATTCGGTTGTTAAAGAAGTTAGCATTATTAGCAATTACAATACCACCTGTAGTAGAATAGTCATTAGTATGCCATAAAGTTATTGCAATATCTGCATTATCGATTTCAGCTCCATTTATCAATTGAACCATACCTTGATATGGTGAATTTAAGATTGAGTTCTGTCCTTTACCACTTGTGCCCCATACTTCTATCCCTTTCCAGATTTTATTATCACACAAATTTGTTAAAGTAGCACCATCAACAATCAATTTTCCTCCTGGATGGACTCTTATTGTAGCTTTAGCTGTTAATTGATGAATACCTCCTGAAATATTTAAGGTTTGTCCACTTGGTATATCAACATTAGTATTCACGATAGTATGATCGTTTTCAGTCCATGTTTCTGTACTGTCAGTCCCCTGACCTTGTACAGTATAAGTAGTAGTTGGCTGATCTCCAATTGGAATAGCACCCTGATAAGGAATGTAATTATGTGCAGTAACTGTAACATACAGTGAACCAGTAGAAGTTGGATGTACATTTGTGAAAGTACATGATGCTATATAAGTCATTATATCGCTAGTAACTGTTTGTGACATGAATACTTCGTTATTTTTATATAAGCAAATCGTAACAGGCTTCCCTAGAGGAAAATTACTTACAGTAACAGTTACTGTATCTGTATTTTCACATCCAAATATAAAACCAGAAGGAGTAGTAGTTACATTTAAATTTTGTGGCGGTGCTGTCCATAATTCTGTTTCTGGGCAACCGATTAAATTATGTGAATATCTTAAATATTTAACTTGATTATTAGATCTAGAACGATTTTCTGCAACCCCTAAATGTGAGATAGTATCATTAAGGTTTGAAATTAATTGTGCAAAATTTTGATACATTAAATAAGAATCATTTGTATAGCCCCATCTTGTATTACCTAAGAATGCTACACCACCAGTATGTGGGAGCTTTGTAAAAGCTTCACCACAATTCATTCCTCCACTATTACCGGTTTTACTTGTCTTATCAAAAGGTGTAATATCGCAGCTTACAGCATACAATATTGAAGGATAATTATCATTTAATAGGTTATCAAGTCCATTCCCTATTTCAGGTTGACCATCCGGATCTTGTTTAGAATCTTCAGCATAGAGCGACCAACAAGGCAGAATAGAATCTAGACCGCTTGTCATTACATCAATACCACTGCTGGCACTTCCTTTCCAATTAGTACAGCCATGGCAAAACCAGCTTATATAGGCATAATGATGTGTATTTAATTCAGTTATAATTTCAGCTCCCTTGTGATGTCCCATTATAGTACCACCGGGTAATGCATAACCATTTGTATTAAATATTGCATCAGGTGCAGGAGTTTCACCCCATACTGTAGCATTAAACGGCATATATTTAGCGACACTATCTGCTTGATCTGGTGGAATCCCAAAATCACCTCCGCAGCCTTGCTGCATCTGATCTGCTTGTATTGAAAATGATTTCATCAAATAACTGTAATCTCCATTACCGGGATTTTGTTCATACTTTAAAACATGATTTGACCAATTTCTTATGTCTGTAGTATCTGAACATATTAGTCTGCCAACAAATATATCAAACAATCTATTCGTGCTATCATCTTTTGGTTCACCATAATATAAATCATTATCTTTATTCCAATCACCTGTTAAATCTGTAAAATACCAATCAGTCGGTATATTATTATCAAGAATATTTATGTAAGAAGTAGTATCTTCAGAACTATTTTCAATAGTAGCAATTCTGATTGGTACATGTGTATTAGAATCGCCTGCAATTAGTACCCATGTGGTGGATGGATTTCCATAAAAATGTGCATCATGCAAATATTGCCTTACTTTCCCTGCATTGTCAACAATTGGGTAAGTGCCAATAATATCACCTGTGCTTAAGCCACTACAATTGTATATATCATTTGTGGTAACAATTCCAATATTTATCCCTTTTCTTTTTTTCCATTCTATAAAATCAGTAAAGCCGCTTACAAGTGAGGCATCGGTTATAATGACATATTCATAAGTGGGCAAAGTACATGACACTTGCCTTGTTTGATTAGTTGTATCTGTAGTATGAGGAATAATTTCTTGCGGATTATCAACCATATTTTTTAAAATATCGGAATACATTGCCTCTATATACGTACTGCGATTTTTTACCGAATCAATTGGTTTATTAGTGCTTTGTTTTAAATTTACAGATATATTAAATGTTGTAAAGAAATCAAGATCATTTGATATAGGATGATACTGAAAAGGATTAATTTCTAAGGTTATTATCCTGTTATTGCCATCGAAATACCCATTATTAACAAGTTTGACCATCTGTAAAGGCCATGCTGTAGTAGAGTTATAAATAATAGAATCGGGTTTTGTGAAACTCTGGATTGTGGGATCTCTAAAAGTAGGAACAGGGAGTTGAATAGGTGATACTTTAGATGTTAAATTATAAATAGTTGCGGAAGAGGTTGTAAAATTAATACTATTTACATCTTGTCCATTAGGGATATATAAATTAACATATTTTACAGGTAATGAAGGCTTACCTATATCTCCATAAGCAGATAGTTTTGTAATATTTACGCTGCTATAAGTATTACTATCTGATGCTGTAACGATATTAATACTTAAATCTGAAGTATTAAAACTTACGGTATAGTTTATTTGCGAGTTTGCCTGCATAATAAACCATAAATTAATTACTATTATAAAGATTATTTTTTTCATTGTTATTTATTTTTAATGAAATTATTAATTACTTTTGTATATTATACATTATTCATTGTTAATAGATTCTATCTACTTAATTCAAATTAAATTTATTGAAATTGTATTTCAACTTTCATCTAGGATGTCGGTCGCCGCTTGACTTAGGCGACTTACGCTCCTAAATTATTTTTGCATAATGTAAGGATAGTTATAATAATTTGATATTGTGAGTCAACTTTAGATAAGACTGGATGATGAGATGATATCGTAAGCCTGCTTACATATCTTATGTTTGAATATTTATTTCCGGTTAAACATATAAAAAACCTCAAAACAAAAGCAATTAAACGTTTCATATATCTTGTATTATAATAATTTCATTTTGCTCATTTTATTCCAATAAAAAAGCGTGGGACTATAACTATTTAATATCCGAGGTACTGAGATACCCAATGCTACAAATAAATTAAGCCCACGCCGTAGCGTGAGCGTTCACTTATTATTCTGCAGCATTTGAAATTTCTCAGTTTTCGGATGTTAGAACAAAAGCTAACGCTTTTTAATATTATTATTTATAGTGTTTATGTCATACTATTATTATTATTCATGAGTACAAAAGTAATAAAATTTACTTACGCTGCAATATTAAATGTTTTTTCATTATTTATTTTCAAAAAAAACAAAAGCCCTACCAAAATCAATTGATAGAGCCTTATAATATTATTTTATTAATTCCTTAAATCACCAAATCGCCAAATCAGCAATTCACCAAATTCCCCTAACTTACAGGAACCATCATTATAGTTATTATTTCATAATCAATATCCGTAATTACTATCTGTGCAGTATAAACCTCATACCCAAAAGCCATTGCACTTATAGTAAATGTTTTTATTGGGAAAACTGCTTTAGCACTCGAACCATCTTTTCTACATTTAATGGTCATCGCCAACTCCGGTATATTTATCATCCCATCGCTTATAGCAGCGTTAGTAGTTGATGATAAAAGTTGAAATGTTTTTATAACAGTAGCTTCACCCGTTTTAATATGTCTTATGCCCGTATGCACAAGTTTAATAATATTTAAGTAATCAGCTAAAATTGCATCATTTATACCTATTAAACCATACATTGCATTAGTCATTCTATTTCTTATTAGACTAACTATTTTTTGACGAGTAGCTTTTTTAACTTTTATTTTACCCGTTTTGTTTTTAATATTCGTTTGTGGTTCTGGACCAATGGCTTTATAAGCTGTATTTGCATCAGCCAATGCTGTTACTTTAGCGGGTGTTATATTATTAGCAGGCAATACAAGAGGGTTGTCTGTACAAATAGTTAATAAATTTGTAGCAAAACTTAATAATTCCGGAGCACGCAATTTACTTAACATTGAAGGTGTACACTTCACTTTTTCGTAAACTTCCATATTCTTAGCTTCAAAAAAATATCCTGCCAATGGTCGTGCAATCCCAAGTATGTCTAGTTCCAAGGTCTCGCGCATAGCACCTTTATCTTCTGTAGTACCTATAGTCGTTAATTCTAGCTCATCGCATTGCGCTTCATAAATTGTAAGTAATGCATTATAGTCAACAAAACATCCGCTTATATTTAAAAATGTAACGAATATCGAAGCATTTGTAGTTCCAAAAAGCCTAAGCCTTCTAAACATTTCTATGTAAATAGCATCTTCGTCTCTCATATTATTTTTTTTGATTTGTCTTTTAATATTATTTCTGCAAAATTAATCTTTTTTCTGAGATATGCAACACTTATTTTTATTTATTATCAATAGTTTTCGAATTATTATTTCTGGATTCCCTTTTATTTTCTATATTTCTCAAAATTTTGTTTTCGTTTTAACTACTTTTTACAGTCTTTTCAGTATATTATGTCTATATAAAATTATGCCTTCCCCCCGTAATTCGTAATTGGATTATATTAATTTTTGCCTTCATTCATAATTCACAATTCATAATTTTTTAAAAATCATCCACAAAAATACACCAATCTTCAATTAATACTAAACTGCTTCCGTTTTCGCCCCGAGCTTCACCGCATTTTCCCGTTGCTTCGCGTCAATTGCTTCTTGCTTCGCGTCAATTGCTTCTTGCTTCGCCTTCATTTCTTTTTGCTTCGCCTTCATTTCTTTTTACGTCGCCCTTATTTCGCTTTGCTTCGCCTTCATTTCTCTTTACATCGTCTTCATTTCTCTTTGCCTCGCCCTCTTTTCCTTTTGCCTCGGCTTCATTTCCCTTTGCCTCGGCGAGTTCTTTTTGGCACTAATGCAGTTCATCCTATACTAAATATAGTTCGTACCAACTTAAATACGAATATAATATACTACAGAATTAATAATTATGAAAGCTATGGTTTTTTAATTTTTTGTTAAATTTACTGAGATTCCTTTAATTAATGGTCATCCTCCGGCTTAGGTTCCACGTTTACATTGTCATACTTTATTTCCCTTCCATCCTTATAATATATCCTTAAAAACAAACTCCCGTTGGTATCATAATGCCGCCATTCACCCTCGCGTTTGCCCATCACATAAGTTCCTTCTGCTTTCTTTTTCTCATCTTCCCAATAAAAAATATGTTTGCCGTTAGGAGTGTCATCTATAAAACTGCCAACAAATTTCAACTTCCCATCACTATAATATTCTTTCCACACACCATCTCTTTTTCCTTCGATAAAATTGCCACTTTGCTTGCAATTATTTATCTGATAATACCAGAAACCTGTCTCAAAACCTTCCTGATAATTACCTTTCATAATCACAATCCCTGTATCATCGTATTCTACAAAAGCACCATCTTCAACACCATTGGCAAAATTCTCTACCACTAATCGTTTGCCTGTATCGTAAAACCATTTCCATTCGCCATCATAATTCCCTTTAGCATTGTACATTCCCTGCTGTTCTAGTTTGCCATTTTTATGATAGTATTTCCACAATCCCACCTTCTTTCCGTCCTGATATTTCCCCTCAGCTTTCTTAGTCTTATCATCATATAATTCAATCCAATCGCCCTGTTTGGTGCCATCTTCATTAACGATTCCTTTAGCTACAATTTCGCCTTCTTTATATAAATAACATTGAGCTATAGTGCCATCCTTATTATATTCTCTGCGCAAACCTTCGGGAACACCTCTGTTAAAACTGGCAACAATCTTAACTTTTCCATCAGGATAATAATCCGTTTTCACATCCAAACTCCTTAGTTCCGGCACATCTCTTTGCAGTTCATCATTTATATATTTCTCTATGGATAAAAGATTTCCTTCGCGGGAATATTCCTTAAAGAAACCATGACGCTTATCATTAACATAAGCACCCTCTAGTTTTAAAATACCATTGTCATAATAAAACTTCCAAGGCCCTTGTTTCAATCCATTCTTATCTTTACGATTAATATATTCGCGGCTAACAACCATCCCTCTTTTGTATTCAATCAGCGAGATAATAGTTCCATCTTCGGCATATTCCTTACTAATACCCTGCTCCAAATCATTCTCATAGTTAACAGTGCGCATCAATTTGCCATCAGGATAATAATATTTAGTCAAACCACTCTTAACATCCTCAACATAATTTTCTTCAACAGTTTCCTTTTCGTAATAGCTTTTGCGAACACCATTCTTCTTACCTTTCTTATAAATAGTTTCAACTGTAACTTTACCGGCCTCATTATAAAACTTCCAGATACTATCTAATTCAAAATTCTTTCTATTACCTTCAGAAGATAACTTCCCTTTAAGGTTATATGTTTTCCAATAACCATCCGGTTTGCCATCCTTCATAATACCTTCGCTCGATACAATACCATTTTCATAATAAAATTTTGTATAGCCTGTAGTGTCCTGAGCGTTTATATTCAGGATAAGAAGCATTAAAACTATGAAGGTTGCAAATGTTTTCATTTTATTTATTTGTTGAGCTTTATTATTTACAAAAGTAAGAAAATAAATTTAATGTAATAGAACGTAAGTTTAAATAAAATCAGTATTAACGATTATTAAATTAATAAGCATAAAAAAAGGGGACTTAAAACTAAGCCCCCTTTCATCTAAAATCTTTAATGTTTATTCGCTGATAACAATTTTTTTCGACATTTTTCCTTCAGGATATTCTACCTGTAAGAAATAGATACCCGATTTAAGATCCGAAGTGTTTAAAGTAACCTTTTTAGCATTGTATTGTTTTTCATAAACAACATCGCCAATCATGTTAACAATTTTCACTAATTGTACTTTACTATTCGATTCGATAGTTAAATAATCTTTAGCAGGAGTAGGATATACATTAGTATAAACCTTTGTCGAAATCTCAGGGATAGCCGCTGAAGCTGAAACCTGAACATTATCTATAAAGATAGCAGCACCATTATTATAATTGTCTTTAACTACTTCCTGAAAAGCAATATATATACTTTGTCCAACATATGCAGAAAGATCATAATTATAGTTAACCCAACCTGAATCTGTTGCTAAATAAGTTATCGATGCAACTAAAGTAGTAAAATTAGCTACAGCATTACCTGAATTAGAAATTAAAACATTAACAGTATCAGTGTAAGCTCCAAATTTATTCATCCAGAAGTTTAATTTATATGATGGAGGAACAGTTGCAATTTGAGGAGTAACAAGCCATTGGTCATCTGCAGATGCGCCACCTGTAACCCAAGTGCAAAAAGCCATATAAGTGCCGCCATTATTGCAAGCAGTAACTAAACCACCTTGCCAACCGGTAATAGGAGTGCTGCCAACTGTATCTTGTCTCCAACCCGTGCCACCATCAGGATTTAATAACGACCAATTTGCCGGAGGAAATGTAGCGCCTTCGAAACTTTCATTAATAGATTGTGCAGAAACAAAGGTTCCTACTAATAGAATTGCAACAAGAATATATATGTTTTTCACGATTTTTTGATTTAATATTAATGAATAAATTATGGGTGCAAAGGTAAGAATAAATAAACTAAACCTATGGATTTATTAAACTTATTTAACAACATTTATTTTCTGAACACTTATGCCTCTTTCAGTTTCTATACTTAAGGTGTAAAACCCTTGCTTAAGTTGCGAAATATTTAAAGATATGGATTTACTTTTGTTTTCATTAGTCAATACAACTTGCCCTAATGCATTAAATAACTTAAGTTTTTTAATATTATTATTAGTTTTGATATTAATATAATTACTTGCCGGATTAGGATAAACATTTACAAAGACTTTATCATTGGTAGTTTCATTTATCCCAACACTTTCACCAACTTGAATATCATCTAATATAAGAATAAATTTATTTGTAGATTGATCAACAAATGCTAAATATATATTCTGTCCAGCATAAGCTGCAAGCGGATACACATGGTTTGTCCACGAAGTATCATCTGCACCATTAAATAGCGTTGTTGTAAAGTCAGTCTTATTAACACCTGTTGTAGATAACATTACTTGTAGATTATCTCTTTCATTAAGATTATAATTCTTCGATTTCCAACCTAGAGAAGCGGAAGACCCAGTAGGGATAGCTATTGAAGGAGTTATCATCCATCTGTCGGCTGTAAAAGCTCCGTAAGCAAAGTATGAAGTAGTAGCAGCAACAAAATCGCCGGTATCTATCGGATCGTATTTGCCTACTATCCATGCTTTATTCTGGAAGTTTGAGTAATTAGTAGTTTGGGTATCGGTGTATAATGTAAAAGTACTAGGTATTGACCCACTACTAAAATCTTCTTGATAAATAAATTGCGAATAACTTAATTTACCAATCAAAATTACTATCAAAAGAACATATATTTTTTTCATTTTTATTGATGTTAAGATTTAAGAATAAATTTTATACAAAGATATTCACAATTTAAGAGAAATAAAACTTTTTATGAATGTTTTTTACAATTAAAATCCAAATATGAATAAAATCAATTGGTTTACTTTGATTTAATAAGTATCTTAGCTTCCATCATATCCATAATAGCATACTTAATCCCCTCTCTGCCTAAGCCTGAATCTTTAATACCTCCATAAGGCATGTGATCAACGCGGAAAGTAGGCACATCATTTATAACAACTCCACCCACTTCCAGTTCGTTAAAAGCTAGATCAATCTCATCAGCATGATTAGTAAAAACGCCTGCTTGCAAACCATATACGCTGTCGTTTATCAAATCAACAGCTTCTTTAAAATCATTATAAGATTCAAGAATTACCACAGGTCCGAATACTTCTTTAACACACACATTCATGTCATTGTTAGTATTTGTAAGAACTGTTGGCTCAACGAAAGCATCTTTTCTGTTGCCACCACAAAGCACTTTAGCTCCATCCTTTACAGCCTTGTTTATCCATTCTTCAACTCTAATCGCATTAGCTTCATCAATCATTGATGAGATGTCAGTGTCAGCATTTAATGGATCACCAACTTTTAAATGCTTAACAGCATTAACAAACTTCTCACTAAACTCATTAAAGATATCTTTATCAATATAAATACGTTGTGCATGTATACAAACTTGCCCTGAATAAGCAAACCCACCTACAACACATTTAGCTACAGCGATATCAATATTACTACTTTTAGTTACAATAACACCCGCATTGCCACCTAATTCAAGAACCACCTTCTTTTTACCGGCATCTTCTTTCATCTTCCAGCCAATCTCCGGTGAGCCCGTAAATGTCAGTAGTTTAAATCTATTGTCAGTCACTAAAAGATTGCCTGTAATCCTATCCATAGGAAGTATTGAAACTGCTCCTTTGGGCAATGAAGTTCTGTCAATGATCTTAGCTAACTCAAGTGTAGATAAAGGCGTAGAACTAGCAGGTTTTAATATGATTGGGCAACCGGCTGCAATTGCAGGGGCTATCTTATGAACAGCAAGATTAATAGGGAAGTTAAATGGGGCAATCCCAGCAACCAATCCTACAGGAAAATACTTTACAATACCTTCTTTACCAGCTCCGGCAGGAGTCCAGTCTAAGGAAATATATTCAGATGGAAGTCTTTTTGATTCTTCGGCGGCAACTATAAATGTCTGTATCGCTCTCCCTATTTCTCCTAAAGCATATTTGTATGGTTTACAGGCTTCCTGAGCCAATACTTCAGCTAATCTTACTTCGTCTTTCTTCATTTCCAAAGCTATTTCCATTAATATTGCATAGCGTTGATAGGAAGGCATTGCTTTCATTAATGGCTTCGCATCCTCGGCTTTGCAGATAGCTTCTTCTAATATTGTTTTGTCGGCAAGAAATGTTTGTGCAAAAGCCTTCCCCGTAAAGGGATTTGACACTAATATTACCTGGCTGCTGCTTACAAACTTTCCTCCGGCGTATATCTGATAGGTTTCCATCGGTACTTAATCTACTTAATTACACCTTCATTAGTGATATACATCTTTGTTTTCCCATCCATACTTTCAAGCTTGGCTTCGTAGTTTATTTCTGTTGTGATAATGCTCAACTTATATTCTTTGGAATCATACAAACTACTGATATCATAGCCCAAATCGGTCATACTTGAAGTGTAAACTTTGTTTGTTTCATGATACTTGTCTTCTCTATAAAACACTGCCCAAAGTACATTCTTTAACTGTTCTTCTTTTGGCAGTTTAAATTCTTCCTTTGCAGTTCCTGTTTTATTTGTTGAGAACTTCAAATAACCGTATCTCTCGGGCATGTGCATACTTATAGCTCCCACCGGCGACCAAACCCAGTTATGTTCTGGCAGATTTTTACCTTCTTTATCAGTAATCTTAACATATTTACCGTTTTCGTACTTGGTATCCCATTCCACGCGTGAGAAATTTATCCTCCAAGGCTTATCAACATTGGGTTTACCTTCGTCCAAACCAAACGAAAGCGACGTAAATGGTATTGCCACCTCAACTATCCATTTCTTATCTTTATCACTACCGTTATTTATCGTTCCATCAATGCTTATAGCGTGCCTTAAGCCCTTGAAATCCCAGTTATGAAGCGCAAATCCCGAATGTCTATAAGGATGCGGCAGAAACAAATCGAAGATAGTACCTTTGGCATTGGTCTCAAACTCAAAGTAATTCTTTGCATCGTTATCCGGATCAATAAATATCTCAAAATCATTATCCCTAAACACAATATCATCATACTTTTCCAGATACGCCCATATATGCTCTTCGCTCACCTCGGCCGCCACAAACAAATAGTTCTTATTCCACAGCATTTTAACCCTAGTATCCTGTGTAGGCTTGGGTTTTAAGTCGCCTTCAATATCTGTAAAGTTGTCGGTCCACTCTGCTTGTTGCCAGGCCTTTTCATCAAGTTTGCCATCAATATAAATTGAATCATCAGTTTGATAACAAACATAATGCCTGGGCTCTACCAACAAGTGTTTTAGATCATCTTTAAGTGTTTCTTTGGTATTGCACTTTTCTTTATTATTACAACATGAAAAAAGAAAAGGAAACGCAAGCGTTAACATCAATAAACGTGTGATTTTCATATCAAGAATATTATTTAAATTAATATCCAAAAGTAATTATTTTATTAATATCAAAGCTATATTATTAAAATTTATTTTGGAATTAAGATTTTATTAATAATAATAAGAATAAATGTTATTGTAAGAATATTAAAATTCATTTGCAATGATATTCTTCATGTAAATACTCTTATAATTAATGCCTTTAGCAGGGATGTTGTCTTTTTTTATCACGCAATATATTTAATGAAGAAGCCTATATTAATCTCCATTAAAATAATTATGGTATAAAAGAAAAAGAATACACTATTGTGTGAAAAAACATCTGTTACGAAGTTTTCTCAACGTGTTACGAAGTTTTCTCAACATGTTACGAAGTTTTCTCAACATGTTACGAAAGTTTCTCAGCATGTTACGAAGGTTTCGCAGCTTGTTACGAAGGTTTCGCAACTTGTTACGAAGGTTTCGTAACATGTTACGAAAGTCTCGTAACATGTTACGAGAACTTGGTAACATGTTACGAGCTCCCCAAAAAGGACGTTTTTCTCTTAAAAACAACCCTAGAATCATTAAATATCAGTAAAATCAATAAAAAAACAAGTTTTACTGAAATTATCATAACAATAGCTCGCGTAAGCAAAACAAAAATAAAGAGTATGAAAACTAAAATTCGGAAAAATAAAATAAGTATTGAAAGTATTGGCTGTTTTATTAAAAAAAAGAGTACTTTTGTTGAAATATTTTAAACCTAACAATTGCAAATTTCTGATTTAACCGATCACTATAAAGATGATCCTCGTTTTGATAAATTATTTGAGCAAATAAATTCGGGTGCGCATGCCCGTTTTCATTTAAAAGGTCTCATTGGCTCGTCGTTATCGCTGGCTGCTTATACTATTATTGAGAGATTAAACGGTATTCATCTCTTTATTTTGAATGATAAAGAGGCTGCGGCATATTTTTATAATGATATAGAGAATCTTTGGCAGGAGGCGGAGGAAGATTATACCAATAAGCGGATTTTGTTTTATCCTACCTCCTACAAAAGGCCATATCAGGTTGCCGAAACTGACAATGCCAACGTGCTTTTGCGCTCTGAGGTGCTTAATCGGTTGAGTTCGCAGCCCGAAATGGCAATAGTTGTTACCTATCCCGAAGCTCTCACCGAAAAGGTTATTACTAAAAAGAATTTTATTAGTAATGTATTAAAGCTTAAGAAAGGCGAGAATGTAAATCATGATTTTATTACTGATTTATTGATAGAATATGAGTTTGAGCATGTCGATTTTGTTACTTCACCCGGTCAGTTTTCGGTGCGTGGAGGCATTATAGATGTATTTTCTTTTAGCAATGATTATCCGTATCGAATAGAGTTCTTTGGTGATGAGGTTGAGTCGTTAAGGAGTTTTGATCCGGTAACTCAACTATCGGTTCAGCATCTTGAAACCATAGCAATTATCCCCGATATTCAACATCATAAGTTTAGTGAGCAAAGAGATAGTTTACTTGAATTTATAAATAAACCTGCGTGTCTTTGGATTGAGAATATACAGTTTGCTGCCGAACGTATAGAGCTCGAATTTGAGAAAGCTGTTAAAGCTTTCGCTGAAATTACGGTAGATACAGGGCACAAAAAGCCTGAAGAATTATATATTACCAATAAAGATTTCTTTAAAGAGATACTTAATTTTTCGATTATCGAGACTTCCACGCAAAGTTTCATGGAAAATAATGAAGAAATTGAGTTCAATACTTCGCCTCAACCTCTTTTTAGTAAGAACTTTGAGTTGCTGTTCTTAAATCTATTAGAGAATATTGATAAAGGTTATAAAAATCTTATCCTTTCGGAGAATCCAAAGCAAATTGATCGTTTAAATCGTATCTTTTTTGATATAAATAAAGGCAAGGAACTCCCCGGCTACAGTGCGATGAAACTTAGTCTGCACGAGGGCTTTATTGATAATGATAAGATGTTTTGTTGCTATACCGATCATCAGATATTTGAACGTTATCATCGCTTTAAGCTTCACGATCAGTATGCCACTAAAGAAGCAATTACTATTAATGAACTTCAAGAGCTAAAACCAGGAGATTATGTTACTCATATTGATCATGGGGTAGGACGTTTTGGAGGTTTGGAGAAGATAAATAACAATGGTAAGGAACAAGAGGCTATCAGGCTGGTGTATAAGGATAATGATATACTTTATGTGAGCATACATTCCCTGCATCGCATCACCAGATATACCGGTAAAGAGGGCGCTTTGCCATCTCTCAACAAGCTTGGTTCGGCTGCGTGGCAAAATCTTAAAAATAAGACCAAACAGCGTGTTAAAGACATTGCCAAAGACCTTATTAAATTATATGCTGAACGCAAATCGGCAAAAGGTCATGCTTTTAGTGGTGATAATTACCTGCAAAATGAGTTGGAGGCTTCCTTTATTTACGAAGATACTCCCGATCAGTTAAAGGCAACTAACGATGTAAAGAGGGATATGGAAGAAGAGTACCCTATGGATAGGCTTGTGTGTGGCGATGTTGGCTTTGGCAAGACCGAAGTGGCGATTCGTGCAGCATTTAAATCTGTAGCTGATAGTAAGCAGGTTGCGGTGTTGGTCCCTACTACCATTTTAGCTTTGCAGCATTACAAAACTTTCAGCGAACGTCTGCAGGATTTTCCTTGTAAGATAGAATATATCAACAGGTTTAAGACTACTGCTCAAAAGAATCAGATTCTTAAAGATCTTGCCTCTGGTAAAATAGATATACTTATAGGTACCCACCGAATTGTTAGCAAAGATATACAGTTTAAAGATCTTGGCTTACTTATTGTTGACGAGGAACAGAAGTTTGGTGTCTCTGTCAAAGAAAAGCTAAAACAGATGAAGATTAATGTTGATACACTTACCCTAACAGCTACGCCTATTCCTCGTACTTTACAGTTTAGTTTGATGGGTGCCCGCGATCTTTCCATTATTAACACTCCTCCTGCTAATAGATATCCTGTGCACACCGAGTTGCATGTGTTTGAAGAGGAAATTATACGTGATGCCATCATGCATGAAGTGTCTCGTGGCGGACAGGTTTTCTTTGTGCACAACAGGGTTCAGAATATTATGGAAGTAGCCGGAATGATTCAACGATTGGTTCCTGATGTTAAGATTTGTGTTGGACATGGGCAAATGGATGGGCATAAACTAGAGCAAATTATGCTTGATTTTATTGATGGGGAGTATGATGTTTTGCTTGCTACTACTATTATTGAGAATGGTTTGGACATTCCTAATGCCAATACTATTATTATTAACGATGCGCATATGTTCGGCTTGTCCGATCTGCATCAATTAAGGGGTAGGGTAGGGCGTAGTAATAAAAAATCTTTCTGTTATCTGATGGCTCCTCCGCTTTCGGTGCTTACTGAGGAGGCTCGTAAGCGATTGAAAGCCATTGAGGACTTTGCTGAGATAGGTTCGGGTTTTAATATTGCTATGAAAGATTTAGATATTCGTGGCGCCGGTAATATACTTGGCGCTGAGCAAAGTGGATTCATCTCCGAGATAGGATTTGATATGTATCATAAGATATTAGATGAAGCTATAGCAGAGTTGAAGGAAACTGACTTTAAAGGGCTTTATGAAGAGGAATATACTAAAGACTTTGTTAAGGAATGTCAGATTGAAACGGATCTTGAGTTGCTTATTACCAACGAATATATTCAGAATACTACCGAAAGATTAAACTTATACAAACAGTTGGATAGTCTTGAAACCGATGCAGAGCTTGTTATTTTTGCCAATCAGCTTATTGACCGTTTTGGGCCATTGCCTGATGAAACTAAGGAACTTATTGATGCTATCACGCTTCGTCGTTTGGCTAAGGAAACCGGCTTGGAAAAGATTATACTCAAACAAAATAAGTTTATAGGTTTCTTTATTAATAATCAGGAGTCACTTTTTTATCAATCCGAAAACTTTGGCAAGGTTATAGCTTATATTCAGATGCATCCGCGAGCAGGTGTGATGAAAGAGAATAAAGGCAGGCTGACTATTACCTTTAATTCTGTATCTAAGATTAGTCAGGCATTAGAGATTATGCGGGAAATTATAAAATAAATTACTAATTACGAATTACGCCTGCCTGCCGGTAGGCAGGAATTACAATTTTTTTATTAGTAGTTTAGGAACTTACAAATAAGATTTTATTTACGGGATTAACAATTGATTAATTCTTTCAGCCGACTGTATTATTTTATGTTCTTACAGCATCAAATAAACTTCGGCAAACCCTTCTTAAACTTCGGATTGCATTTCTTATAATTCGGTATGCTCTTTTTATGTTTCGGATTGCATTTCTTATACTTCGGTATACAGATTATATATTTCGGCATACGAATATTATACTTCGGTATACAGTTTTTACACTTCGGTATACGATTTTATTTGTTCGGTATGCTCTTTTTACACTTCGGCATGCATTTCTTATACTTCGGCATACGAATTATATATTTTAGAAAGGTGTTTTTATTTAACTTTAAGTAATTTATTATCTTAAAGCAGGCTTAACAACTTTACAACAGAGTATTTATCACTTTACTTAAAGAAATAAAGTTGTCGAGCTTGCTAGTAAGACTATTGTATATTAATACATTGTTTCAGGTGTTCTGTCTTTTTTCTTTATAAGATTAGGAAATGGAAGACCTTTTACTTCTTTATATTCCGCACTTTTTATACCATATTTACTGGCAACGTATTTTTTTGCTTGTGTATAAAGAAAACGTGAACCTTTTGTGTTCTCAAAAAAAGAAAGATTCCTTTTTTTACGTGCCAAATTAGTTGCAAATATTGCAGCTTCAGCAGCTACATTAAGTGGAGCCAAACTGTTGTAATAAGCCATTAAGCTGGCAATTGTCAGTCGGAGCTCGTTAGGATTGTAAGCTGTTTGACCACTTAAGTAGGTAACAAATTTAAAGAAATTACCTGTACGACCACTAAATTGTTGTTCCGAAACCGAATTACGTCTTATAGCATTAACCTCAGCATCACTGCTAGTTACTACACCCGACCCGTCAGTTGCCTGAACAGGGTCACTTTTGATAGATATTATTCTGATACTAAAAACACCTTTAGCCAAATTAATAGCTATCAAAATCTGAGCAGGAGTAACACCTTCTGACGCCTTAAAAGCATTCAACGCATCAGTTGTAAATGCTTTCATCAGATCATAAGCTTCTTGACGTGCAAGTTGTGTTTCCTTTTCGGGATTTATTGTTGCTGTTACATTATTATTATCAGTAAGTATTTGTTTTTGTACTTGTATCAATTTCGCCAAACTAATATTTGGATTAGCCGGATCATACTCTATTCCCAGCACACCTAAAGCTGCTATTAGTTTGTCGCCGTTGCCTATATAACCATCAAACGAATGATGTTTGCGAACTTTTTTTACTATTGCAATTTCAGCAGATATCAAACCTACTGTTTTTACTATTTTTTTCATATGGATAAAAGTTTAAAAAATAAATGAATTAATTTAAATTATTTCCGGTCCCCAAGCGTAGTCGAGGGGTAATTGTTAATTGTTAATTGTTTTCAACTTCAAGTACTTCAAGTATTTTAAGTACTTCAAGTACTCTATTTCCGTAATTCCTACCTGCCGACAGATAAGTTTAATTATTAATTACTTGCCTGCCGTTAGGCATGGTTAATTATTAATTATTAATTATTAATTATTAATTGAAAGAGTCTTCTTCCTTTTGAAAAGGTGTTGAGAAGAGAAGAAATTTGTTTTTTACCTGAGAATA
>JBAXLO010000006.1:0-44689 GCA_037134755.1 Bacteroidota bacterium
TGATGTTAATAACAGTGATAAATTCTATCATTGGGGAGCATTGTTAGCATATATTACGTTGTTAGAGCATCAAGGAATTAAAGCAAGATGAAAGATAAAACGAAGTGAAAAACATTATATAAACAAATTAATAAAACGAACGCATTAACCTTATTAAAAAAATGAAAAAGCTTATTTCTTTTATTTTTATCGCATTGCTAATGCAATGCACAACTATTGTTTTCGGACAGTATCTTTATAATAATGCTGGCAACAATGTAGGTAGGATAGATGCCAATTATGTATATGATAATACAGGAAATTTACTGGGTAGGTTCGACGTTAATTACATTTATGATAAAATTGGAAATGTGCTTGGTAGGATCGATGGGAATTATATTTATGATGGCACTGGTAATATAAAAGGAAGAACAGAAGGCATCTATATTTACGATTCTACAGGCAGTACTTTAGGCAGGGTGGACGGAAATTATGTATATGATAAAACTGGGAGTTTGCTTGGTCGTTTTGAAAATGTCAAGACTCAACAGGCGATTTTGTTCTTCTTTTTCTTCTTTTATTAATACAATTACAGTCATTAATTATTTAAAGTTACCAAAAATCAAACCATATAAAATAAAGTTTTTAACTTTAATAATTGAAATCTATTTACAAGTAAAAAAAATTAACAGCGATAAAATTACTTTTTGATTATATATGAAAATTAAAAGAATAATGTTTATAATTTGTTTTCTCAAATAACTCAAAATGATACAACAATTAAACATAAAGAATCTTTAAAATTAAAAAACAAATGAAAAAGACTACTTCTTATTTTTTACTATTATTACTAATTGTTTTTAGTAGTAATAAAGTTACATCACAAATAATTCCAGTGAATTTAAGATGTGAAATCCTTCAAAATCCTTTAGGTATTGATGTGCCTAACCCCAGACTTAGTTGGGAATTAACAGGAGAAAGTAAAAAAGAGTTTCAAACTGCATACAGAGTGATTGTTGCAAGTAGTGAGAATCTTTTAAAATCAGATAAAGGCGATGTTTGGGATTCTAAAATAGTGAATTCAGATCAAACTATAAATCTCAAATATCAGGGTGTTCCATTACAAACAGGAAAGAAATATTTCTGGAAAGTTAAAGCTTGGAATAAAGATAAAAAAGAATCGGAATGGAGTAAACCTGCCTACTGGAGCATGGGGATATTAAATGATAATGAATGGAATGCAAAGTGGATTGGCTTAAACAAACTAATTGGCAACGATGACACAACAAACGATTTTAGGAAACTTTCGGCTAGATATCTTCGAAAAGAATTTAAGTCGGAAAACGAAATTGAAAATGCAACGGTATCTATTTGCGGATTGGGTTTATATGAACTTTTAATCAATGGCAAAAAGGTTGGAAACGAAGTGTTGTCGCCTGCACAAACGCAATTCAACAAAAGAGTTCTTTATAATACATATGATATCACTAAATATATTAACAAAGGAAACAATACAATTGGTGTAATACTAGGGAACGGAAGGTTTTTTGCTATGCGAAAACTGAATCCTAGTAATATGGTTACTTTTGGCTTTCCTAAAATGCTTATGCAAATAGATATTATCTATAAAAACGGAACAAAAAAACAAATTATCAGCGATGATTCATGGAAGATATTTACGAATGGTCCGATTACTGAAAACAGTGAATATGACGGAGAAAAATACGATGCAAGAAAAGAAATAACCGGATGGAATAATGTAGGCTTTGATGATAAAAACTGGCTAAATGTAGAAGTACTCACAAAACCATCAGAAAAATTAAGTGCGCAAATGAATGAGCCAATAAGGATTACTCAAACAATTAAACCGGTTTCATTAAAAGAAATTAAGAAAGGAGTTTTTATTTTTGATTTGGGTCAAAACCTTGTTGGTTGGGTACATCTGAAAGTGAAAGGTGAAAAAGGACAAACTATAAAATTGCGTTTTGCAGAATCCTTAAAAGGGGATTCGCTTTATATAGATAATGTTAGAAGTGCAAAAGTTACGGATGTTTATATTTGCAAAGGTAAAGCTATTGAAGAGTGGGAACCCAGATTTACCTATCATGGGTTCAGATATGTTGAAATTACAGGATTAACAGGCAAACCGGATTTATCAACAATTGAAGGGAAATTTGTTCATGATGATTTAACTAAAATAGGAGCGTTTAGTAGCTCTAATGAAATGATTAATGCTATTTATAAAAATGCGGTGTGGGGGATTAACGGCAACTACAGAAGTTTTCCTACAGATTGTCCTCAGAGAGATGAACGTATGGGTTGGCTCGGAGATCGTGCAGTGGGTTCAAGAGGAGAAAGTTTTGTGAATAATATTGAAGGTTTATATCAAAAGTGGTTGCAAGACGTTACAGATGCTCAACTGGACAGTGGTGCAATATCAGATGTATGTCCGGCTTATTGGAAGAATTATAATGATAATGTAACCTGGGAAGGAACACCTATAATATTATTGGATATGTTGAATGTTCAATATTCTGACTCTGATGCTGTGAAAAGATTTTATCCGGGTTTTAAGAAATGGTACGATTACATGAGTAATAAATATCTTAAAAAAGGAATTATTTCTCGTGATAGTTATGGTGATTGGTGTGTGCCGCCTGATGAACCTGAAACTATTTTAACAAGCGATCCTGACAAAATAACTGATGGTGCTTACATAGCTACTTCTTATTTTTATTTTCTTTCAAATATCATGAAACACTTTTCTGAAATGATTGATAAAAGAGAAGATGCTGTATATTTTACAAATCAGGCTGAAATCATAAAGAATGCATTCAATAAGAACTTCTTTAATGAAAAGACATTTAAATATAGCAACAACACAGCAACAGCTAGTATATTAGCACTTGCTTTTAATTTAGTTGATGAAAAGAATAAAAATAAGATTGCTGATAATTTAATTGAAAAAATAGAAACGCAATGCAGTGGTCATATTCCGGCCGGTCTTATTGGAGCTCAATTTCTAATGCGAACATTAACTCAAATTGGTCGTGCTGATATAGCTTTACGTTTTGCTACACAAACTGATTATCCAAGTTGGGGATATATGATTAAAAATGATGCAACGACAATTTGGGAGTTATGGAACGGTAATACAGCCGATCCAGCTATGAATTCTCAAAATCACGTCATGTTATTAGGCGATCTGCTAACTTGGTTTTATGAAAATCTTGCAGGGATAAAATCAGATGACAAGGAAACAGGCTTTAAACATATAATTATGGAGCCAACCTTGATAAGCGGTCTTTATTTTATTGATGCTTCCTACAAATCACCTTATGGCTTGATTGTTAGTAAATGGAAACTTGATGAAAATGTTTTTAGTTGGGATGTTACGATACCGATCAACTCACATGCCACCATATATGTTCCGGCTAATAATATAGATAATGTTTTTGAAAATAATTTGCCAATAAGTAAATCTAATGATTTGAAAGTAGTAGGAGTGAAGGATGGTAAAGTAATAATAGAAGCGCTTTCGGGAACTTATAAACTGTCTTCTAATAGATTTAATATTATAACTTCTCCTAAAGTAGTTTCTTCACCAACTATTGACAAAAATATTCCTTTAAGTTTCAGACCCGTAATAATTAAATCAAAATGCAATACCGAAGGTGCAACGATTAGATATACAACTGATGGAACATCTCCAACTGAAAATTCGGAAATCTATAAAGGTCAAATTGAAATTAAGAAAAGTACAACACTTGCTTTAAAAGCTTTTAAAGAAGGATATAATTCAAGTTATGAGAATAGATTTTATTATGAAATTTATGATAATGTTATTCCTATTAAAGAGATAACTTATTTAACAAAATATTCTTCTAAATATCAACCTGCAAATGGAGAGAAAGCATTAATTGATTTTGAATTGGGCTCCAGAACATATAGTGATAAAAAATGGATAGGATACGAAGCAAAAGATATGGAAGTAATTCTTGACTTGGGCGAAACAAAAGAATTAAATTCAATTAATTTAAGATTCTTAAGTTCTCCCGGTGCATGGATTTTCTTACCTGAAGCAATAGATATAAGTGCCTCCAATGATATGAAAACATTTAAGCAGATTGAAAATAAGAATTATGGAATGCCTATTGATACGACATCGATAGTTAAATTTTCTATTCCTTTAAATAAAATAAAAACAAGATACCTCAAAGTAAAAGTTAAAAATTATAGTAAATGCCCCGAATGGCATAGTGCAAAAGGTAATGATGCCTGGATATTTACTGATGAGATTTTTGTTGAATAAAGGGTCAGGCGTATGTTGTAAGTAATGTGTGGAGTTTCATAAATTAAAATTTGTATGGACATGACATATCGTGTCAATACATGACAAATTAATTAAAGAAATTCTTTCTTCAACTTTAGGAATTTTAAGCACTCTTTTCTACCTCCCTCTCCTATTTGGAGAGGGTAGGGTGAGGTCATTTAACTTTCACACTCAATGTCATTATTTCGTGAGCTTTGATCTTAACATGTATTTTTCTACCTTCAACAGTTGGCTTATTATCACTTGTCATTGGATATTCCAGAATATTAACAATGTTTGCCGACAATGCTGTTACAGGTAAAGTTATTGTTGTTGAAGTTTCGTTTCCATAAACTTCAGCAAGACGAATTATAAGATTATTCCCATCTTCCGACTGTTTAATCCCACTCATTACTATAGTAGATGGTGAAACAATAAGCAATGAATCCTCAGCAGGTTTTGTTGCATTTGGTTTAGATAAAGATACTGAAGGAGGCTCGGCAGCATAAACAGGAACATTAAAATCATCAGCTTCGTTCCATACACCATTTTTCCAATCACCACTATGAGGCATAAGCGAATATTCAATATGATTGATACCTATATTAGGATATATATCCGGCGAAAAAGTAGCACGCAACAGCGACAATTTAAGTTTATTCTTATTTAACGAGTTACCAAATTTAGTTTTATTTAATAATGCAATACCTGTAGTGCCATCAGTAACATCAACCCATTGCTGTGCGGGAACTTCCTGACCGTTATTTGGGCGCACCATAACATCAAACGGTACATGATTATAGAATGTTGGATTATCGTACGCTAAGTCAAAAGAAGTTTTAAGGAAAGGAGACTCATTTTTACCATCACCAATCTCGAACCAATGCGCATCAAGAGTAAAATCAATACGTGGATACGACTGGTAAATATATATCTTCTGAATGAATTTTGAACGTCCCCACTTTTTAGTAACCTGAACACAAGCACGTACCGGACCATGCTCAACCACCTTAGCATCTTCAACAGTGCTTATATCCTGAACATCCATTATTTTACCAATAGTCCAGGCGCTCATCCCATTAGGAGCTTCCATTTCGATAAACAGTTTATTAAGTTTCCCATTAGGAGCCACATATTCTTTTCCTGTTTTCTTATCTTTAAGCCTGATAATATCACCGGTCTTCATATCGAATTCAATATTATAAAAATCGGTTTCAAACTTACCATCTTTCTCAGCAATCTTTTTGTCGGAGATTCCCGGTTTTGTTGCATCAATATAAAAAGTCTTATATCCTCCTGCCGGCATATCATCCACTACAAATTCTATCTGTGAGCGGAATCCCGGAGGAGTTTCTCTGCCACCAACAATTTGTGCAATATATGTTTTGCCTGCATTATCGCTAACCATAATACTTGGTACTTCTGCATTTTTTGCCTTAATATAATCACCACCTAAAACTCCCGATACTGGTTCTTTATAAGTAAATATCTCGCCGGTAACGATAGTCTTTTTATTATATGGATGCATATTTACAGCAACTATCGGCTGACCGATACCCGTTTTGAAAGGAATTTCATCAGCCATGCGCCTGAATGCAGCATCAAAAATATTATCCGAGGTCTTCTCTACATATTTAAAGTCGGCAATAGCCTCCTGATTTGATTCGTATATTGCCGAACCGCAACTAATATCATGAAACTGGTTAAATGTAACAGCTTCCCACAAATCCTTATAAGCAGCAGCAGGATAAGATTCACCATAAAGCCAGCGCAAACTCGACAGAAACTCCGATTTATACAATGACTGTTCACTTTTGCGTGCATTTTCTTTTATCCCTGCAACAGAAGTATAACAACCTTCAAATATATATTGCATATCACTTCTGTGAATAGGCCTGCCGTCCATTTCATTTGCTGAAGTTTTGAAGAAGTTCTCGGCTGTAGTAAACTTGATAGAAGGGAAATGAGGTGTTGAATCAAGTTTATGTATCATATTAATATCGTCGATCGTTGGTCCTCCCCCATGATCGCCAACTCCTGTAGGCCATAATATACGGTGTTTAACAGGTGATAGCTCAGGAATTTCTTTTCTAATGGCAGGCTTTATGGAGTTGCCGTAACCATTTCCTGAAAAGCATAAAACAGTTGAGGAATCAGGTGCTTTCCACCAAAAAGTCCCCGTATATGGGAAACATCTAGTAAAATAAAAATAATCACATCCTACAAGCTTAAGCATTTGTGGAAACTGAGAGATATGTCCAAAATTATCAGGCAGCCAACCAACTTTAGCAGTTTTACCGAAATTGTCGTTAAAAAAATGCTGTCCCAACAAGAAAGAACGGCACAAAGCTTCGCCTCCCGATAAATTGCAATCGCCTTCAACCCACATACCGCCAACTATTTCAAATCGTCCTTCCTTTACATATTTCTTTACTTTTTCGAACAAAGGAGGGTCAACGGTTTTAATATATTTATAAATCGTTGCCTGACTCTGAAGCATTGTAAAATCAGGATATTTATCCATAAAAGCAATAACCTGACGAATATTATCATGCATCATTTTCTTGGTTTCCGAATAAGGCCACAGCCAGTTCATATCCATGTGTGCATGACCTACAACATGTATGGATTCGCTCGACAGATCAGGCGAATTCTTAATTATTTCCTGAATCATTTGCTGCAATACAGCTTTAACTTTATCATTTTTGTTTTCGGCTATATCTCCAAGTCCTTCAATTGCCAGAGGTAAAATATTTTTAGTGGTGCCATATACTTCTTTTGCAAAATCAATCTGACGACACATCTTTTGTGATTCGGCATCTGCATAATTATTATCTTTAGCCAAAGTCATAAAGAAATCGAGTGCTAAGGTACCGGGCAGGATAGCTGAATTTTTCATGGTGCCGGCAGTTACTGTAGCATAATTACCCTGTTGTGTTAATATTTGCAGCGCTTGTTTAACCGGCATTTCAAAAGCAACTTCTGAAGGACTTTCTGTTTTAATACTTGCAATTGATTGCTCTGCTATTTTCTTATCAGTTGAACTATACAGCCCACAATTAACTTTATTCAAATCTGATCTGCTAAAATTATTCAACTTAACTTTTATAACAGCATTCTTTTGCTTTAACGAAACAGATGCTCCTATAATTGCCAGGTCTTTCTTAGCAGCTATTTCGTTTGCCGAAGGGCGATTAAGAGATACGCTTACCGCTTTATCCGAACTTATATTACATACCAGCCCCCAGTCGCCACCACCATTATTAACTTTAACGAGTAAACGATTGTATCCCTTCGACAACTGAACAAAGATCTTATCTTCATCCTCCGTCAAACCACGGTCGCGGGGATTATCCCAAATTTTTAAACCATTAAGCCATACCATCGCCCCATCATCCGAACCAAGCAGTATTGTTGCCAACTGATCTTGCTCTGAATAAATATAGGCAAAAGCATAAACAACAGAATTTGAATTCTCCTTAAAACCCATTTCCAGAAAATTAATCAAATGTTTCGAAATCTCTTTCCATGTGTTGATACCCGCTTTTTCTCCGGCAACAGGAGTTAATTCGGCTTCATTAAGAAATGATCTTGTATGCTGATCTGATAACGATATATCGCTATACGAACCTGCTAAAAGCCATTGATTTATGCCTGTTATTATCTGGGCATCTGTAATGGATGTAATTATCATTACAAGAATGATAATGATAAATGTCTTCTTAATTTTCATAGATGTTAAAATTTAATGGTTTATAATTTTTATAAGAACAATGCAAAAGGAATATTTTTATAAATGTTTTGCAAATATACGATAAAAAAGAAGTTGAGATTAGTTTTGCAAATTAATCGGTGGAACGTTTTGTAAAATGTTTCGTAGCGTGTACGTTACACCGAACTCAAGACTCTTCGACTGACGGAGATTCTGATTTAGTTATCATTATTGTATTTTCTTGCATTATCTATAAAATCCCAAGTTTCTCCTGTTTTATTTTCTTTAACTGTATAAACATAAGCTGGTAGTTTTTCATCAAAATTAACAGAAATCAATCCAACAAATTCACCTGTAGTAGTTACGGCGTAATCTTTGCCAGTTTTTTTTGAAGTAAATACCTCTAAGTTCTCTGTATTATGTTTCTGACAATATTCTGTAACACTAATTCTTGAAATAATAACAACTTCAGATTTAGGGGGCTCTTCTTTAATTAAATCATTATTGTTAAAAGTTTTTGCAAATTCGACTATTTCTTTATCTATAATTATATCATTAGCTCGCAATTTTCGTTTAAGATATAATCCTTTAAAAGTTGTTGCTCTACTCAGTGCAACATAAGCCTGTCCACTTGCAAAGGTGCCATCTCCAAAATCAATTACAACCCTTTCAAATGTTAATCCTTGACTTTTATGTATAGTAATTGCCCATGCTAATTTTAATGGGTATTGACTAAAAGTCCCTCTAATATCTTGTTCAATTTTTTTCTTCTCTTTATTATATTGATATTTTATATTTTCCCATTCTCTTTTTTCAACTGAATGAATTGTTCCATCTTTCAATTTTATTTTAATTGTAATATCTGTTAATTCATATACTTGTCCTATAGTTCCATTAATCCATCTTCTTTCATTATCATTTTTAATAAAAATCACTTGTGCTCCTTCTTTTAAGATTAACTTGGCATCTGTTGGGTACTTATGTTCCTCAAATTCATCAGTTATTTCTGCATTATATGTAAAAGGTATTGAATTTAATTCAGAAAGTTTTAAAGTATTTACTTTGTCTGCTGAATCATTTTTTGTTGTTAATGTTATTGCAAACTCTTTATTATTTAGATCAGTCATTGGAAATACCCTGCTATTTATAACATCAATATCATATTGAGTTATTTCATTAATTCTTACTTTGTCAAGTAATTCAATAAAATCAATTTCTTTTTGTCTATATACCTTTTTAAGTTCAATGGTGAATAGTTTTACTTCTTTAAAAACCTTTGCGTTATAAAAATATGGACTTCCATAAATTTCTTTGATAATATCCATTTCATTTGAATTCTTTATTGTAACAGGTTCTAATTGAAAAATGTCGCCAATAAATATAACTTGTTTCCCTCCAAATGGTAAATTAGGGTCTCCACCATTTTTCCTTAATGAATAATCAATCCCATCAATTAAATCTGCTCTAACCATTGATATTTCATCAATAAATAAAGTATCCATTGAAGAAATTAATTTTCTCTTTTCAGAATCCTTCTGAAATATTTTTATGCCATCATCTTCAGGTAATAAAGGTCTTAATGGAAATTGAAAGAATGAATAAATTGTCATACCTCCGACATTTATTGCTGCTATTCCTGTAGGTGCGACAACAACTATATTTTTATTCTTTGTTTCAACTAAAAATTTTAAAAAAGTAGACTTACCAGTACCTGCTTTACCTGTAAGAAAAAAAGATAAATTTGTTTCTTTGAAAAATTTATAAGCATTTTGTTTTTCCTCATTCTCAAAATTAGGTGTCATTTCTTTTATGTAAATATTATATTAATCAGTTAAATTAATGAGTAATTTAAATCGGAACTATTTCAATATAATTTTCATCAAAATATGGGGATATTTGATTTTTTAATATGTCAATAAGACCTTCAACTTTTGTTCTAAAATATATTTTATCTTGTTTAATATCAATTTCAAATAGGTCAGGTGGATTACCATTATCTAAATTGTTTTTGGGTCTTTCCCATTCTTGTAATATATCTGATAGTTTTAAGAGAAATAGTAAATTCATTTTATTAGGATTTATCTTTGAGTTTTTAAATGATTCTTCTTTTAAATTATGTGTAAAAATTGCAGAACAGGCTGAAACAATATCTTCATCAAAGAATCTTTGATTCCAATCTGTTTGATTATTTAATCTTTCGTGATTATATTTGTGATAAAGTTCATCTAAAGTTTTAAGCAATAATAATGAACTTATAATACCGTGGCAAATATATCCATTTTGTTTCATTTTATTGAATTCTTTTTTTACTTTAATCTTTAAACCCCAATTATTAAGTGTTGTTTGAATTAAATCTAAACTATTTATATTATTATTAAGGGTAATAAGATTATTATCTATTAAAATACTAAAAATTTTATCTAGATTGAAATTAATATCGAGTTTTATATTTACTTCTGCTATATTTTTCTTAAAATTCGATATTAATCTATCAGCAATTTGTAATTGATATCCAATGTCATGAAAAAGACTAGCAAGTTTCCATTGAAATATATTTACTTTAGAGATTGTATTTTGAGAAAAAAAATATTCATTTATATATATCCCTAATAAGAAACAATTAAGAGTATGTATAACATGGTCTCTTTGAAATTTTAAAGGTATAATGGCATTTTCAATATTATTTAATTGTTCAAGATATTTATATGTCTCTTGTTTCCTATTAATAGTTAATATGTTTTTTATTAAATAAATTGCTTTATTACTTTTCTCAGACATGCTACTTTCATAAAATTCTTTTATTTCTGTTGCATTACAATCATAATGATGATAATAATCTTTGCAGTTTTCAAAAAGTGTATTGTTAATATTGTTATTCATTATATATTTATGTAATTATTATTTAATTCAAATCTGTAAACTTTCATGCAAATATACATTAATTATCAAAGCAAAACTTTTATTTAACTAAAAAAGAAAATAATTCACCAAACTTGCCTACCGTTAGGTAGGTCACTATATCGCAAAACTTGCCTGCCGTTAGGTAGGTCACCAAATTTATCAACCGTCCAATTTGCAGGATTGTTATTAATATAATCAGAAATTCGTTGATATGATTTGTCGTTACGAATTATGTGTTCGTAATAATCGCGTTGCCATATCCGTAGGGGCGAATTGCATTCGCCCTTTTTATTTCCCGAAACCGTATTATCAGAGGGCGAATGCAATTCGCCCCTACGGGGATTCGTGGAATTCGATTCGACAGTACGGTTATATGTATTTATTTGTTTTGTAACCGACGATTTAAAACCACGAACAATTGAACCAACCGTTCCTTTCGGCGATACAAAACCCTGTCGGGGCGAATCGAATTCGCCCTTTAAATTTTCGAATTCGACCTTCAAATTGGGCGAATGCAATTCGCCCCGACAATAATTTTGCGATTGCAATTCATCACGACGGGGATTATCATTCAATATAATTATTCCATGTATATGGTTCGGCATTATTACAAATACATCCAATTCAACATTATTACGAACATTTGGCGTATTTCCCCATTCGTTATATGCAATTGTACCATAAGCATTCAAAATCATTTTACCATCTACAATTTCACCAAACGTACTGACTTCCTTTTCCTGACAACATATTGTTATAAAATATGCCCCTGCCTGCGAATAATCATATCCTTTTAATCGGATTGATCTGCGGTGATGTATATTCTGATTGTAATTCATTGGTTTATTAGTTTTATTTATAAAGAAAATGCCATGCCCCTAAAATATATCTGTAAATGTACTTATTTATTCAATATAAACTTTAATTAAAAATCACCAACCACCAAATCAATTTTCTTTGTCTTTCTCCCTCTCCTTTTAGGAGAGGGCTGGGGTGAGGTCAAATCACCAAATCACCAAATCACTAAATCGCCAAATCTTAAAAATTAAAATCTCTTGGCTCTCCCGATAACTCTCGGCCATCAAGAATCCATTTAGCAATAAATTTTGTATGCCATTTTTCCGATTTTAATTCTTTTAATTCCTCTGTGCTTTTGCCCGATGTGATATTCATTTCCCTTAGCATTTTATATTCTTCAAACATATTATCGAGTTCCTCAATTATCCTATCGTTAATAAATTGTTGAGTACATCTTATTATTGCTATTCTCCAATCTGCATCAGCAGGCATTTCGACTGAAACTTCAGCTTCGTTCAACAAATCAAAACACAACTCTATTTTTTCAAACTCCCAACTTGGATCTAATTTCCTTTTATGATCAAACTCTTCCATCGAAAGTTGAAATAGCTCTATATAATGCTTGTCTTTTTCAAATAGTTCAGCATATTCAACAGCGTTATAATAACTAAGATGTAAGCGTTTTTGTTTTGGAACTTCAGCTTCAACCGGAGGTGGATTTTTTTTAAGAGTTTCTATTTTATCTTTCTTTACTAATTCAAATTCTACCCTTTGATAATGCAATTCTCTTTCACCTCTTATATCAGGCAAATAACGTAGATCTTCTTTTTTAAGATACTTGTTATAAAATTTATACCATGGAGGAAAATCCATAATATTTCCTGTATCTTCCAGTTCAATAAAATGACTGTAACTTTGCCAGTCTTGAGGGCATAAATGATAAATATGATCAATATTATATAGTTTTAAATATTCTTTTAAAGCTTCAACTTCTTCTTTTTCTACAGGTGGAATAAATGGACATTCTTCAATAAATTCGCCCCAAAACTCAAAGTCTTTTGCTATGTCAACCTCTTTTATTTTAATTTTATTTGCCCTCCATAGCAACTGCATGTCCCACATTTTCTTTTGTTTTATCCAGTTAAATCTTTCAACTGTTTCCTCTTTGTACTGAAGTGTTTTATTATGTTCTTCTGTATCTAAATATATATCATAATGCTCAATTAAATGAATTTTATTCTCTACATATTTCAATATAAATCCCGGTATTGAGTCAGGATCATATTTGCTAAAGAATACTTTGTACTTCTCATTAGTTGTCAAATCAGCAATCATATTCTTTTTAAGCTCCTCCATTTGCAATTTGTATTCCGGAGTTCCCAAACGAATCTTGTCTTTATATTCAAAATCATCAAAATTCATATAAATGTATTATTTGTAAATCAATTAATATTCTTTTTTAAAACTTAAGTTATAGCCCCGTTTAAGGGGTTGGGGTTTATATTTTAAAGTTATAGCGCCTTTCTTGCTAAGTCGTACCCTGAGCGTAGTCGAAGGGTCAAAGAGTCGAAACATTATGGTGTCAGTGGTCATTAAAAGTTAAAATCAAGAGCTTCGCCCAATATTTTTCTACCTTTTAAGATTTCTTTACGATGTTTTTTTACTGATTTATCATTAGCCATATCTTTCAAAAGTTGTTCTTTTGTCCTGTTACCCGATATTCCCATATCTCTCAACATTTGATATTCCTCATATATAGTATCAATATAACTTTCAACCTTTTTGCTTTTATATTTATTAAAGCACTCTATTATTGCTTCTCTCCATTCAAAATCTTCAGGCATTGGCACTAATTCTTCTATATCATCCAAATCATTTAATATATTTTTTATATAGTCATCAGGAATATCATTCTCATTATAAATATCATGTTTTTTGTACTTAAAATTCCACATCGATGATGTATTATCCAACTGGCTATTACTTATCTTAAACAACTCTATTATATGAGGGTCGGTCTCAAATTGCTTATTAAATTCCTGAATACTTTCATAATCTGTCCATCGTAATACAGGTAATGGCTCTGGTGGTGCTACATAATTAGGATTTTTAAGTTGTTTTGCCACCTTCTTTTTTTCGGCAATATCAGCCTTAATATAATTAGCCATTATATAATTCTTTTCTTTATGCCCTCTTATATTTGGTAATAAAGTTTTAGAACCTGTCCCAAGCCTTTCATCATAAAACCTATACCATGCAGGATATTCTAAATTAAAATTAAGAAAATTCGACACAAAAAACATTTCATAATCTTGCCATGATGTCGAAAAAATAATATCATCTGCTTCATAATCTTCACTCAAAAGATAATCTTTTAATAATTTAACTTCATAATCAGTAATTTCAGGCAGAAAAAAACATTCATTAATGTTATCACCCCACCAATTAAAGTCATAACAGCATAAAATTCCTTCAAGTTTTAGCTCTTCAGACCTCCATTTTAATTGCAAATTAAATAGTTGCTTCTGTTTTATCATCATAAAAGCTTCTTCAGCTTCATTTTTCGCCTTTAAATCTTTATATTTTACATCATCAATATAACTTCCATAGCATCTACTTAGATGAATTTTATTTTCTACATAATCAAGAATAAACGCCTCAACTTCCAAGGGGTCATATTTACTAAAATATTCTTTATTTTCATTTGAATCTCTCATCTCTTTGATAAATTCCTTTCTTAATTCCTCGAAATAAAGTTGACGTTTATCATACTCTTCCGGAACATTTTTGCAATTGTGTGTAAAATCATCAAAATCCATAAGATTTGTTTTTTATTTAAGTATTGATAATAAGTATGTACAGTCCAAAAAATATATTTAATCAGTAGAAGGTAAGACTTGGTAAAAGTAGTTTATTAATTCCATTATTAATATTATATTTTAAATATTATTTTTAAACGATGATGCTATTACAAGATATAAGTTCATTTATATTCAATCTAAAACTTTTATTTTAATAAAAAATGAAAAAATCGTCAAATCACCAAATCACAATATCAAGTCTTTTTCTGGGGTGAGGTAAAAAATGATATTTACAACCCCACGTTCGAAAATGTCTTTCCTTTTACGATATCTGCAATCCCACGTGCGAAAATATCCTCCCTTTTACGATATCTACAATTCCTTTTTGGATATCTGCAACCCCACGTGCGAAAATATCCTCCCTTTTACGATATCTGCAAATCCTTTTTGGATATCTGCAATCCCACGTGCGAAATTATCCATCCTTTTACGATATGTGCAGTTCCCGACACAATATCTACAAGTCTGGGATATCATTTTACAATTCCTTTAGAAATCTATACATATTCTTTAAAAAATAATATAGTATCGGAGAAGATTTGCACAATTCCATTTTAGGATTGAAAAGGTACTAAAAGCGCTTTTACAATAAAAATAGGGAAATTACACACAAGGGAAGACGAATCTACAACTTATTTTATAATATTTTTCTTTTCACCACCATACTTCATCAGTTCTGAGTAGTAGTAGCGTTATTCTTACAATGAACATTGTTTTGCTTTATTGAATATTTACCATATTGCATTGATGGTTGGTAGTGCTTTGATGTATAATACACATAATGAGTAAAAAGATTGCTATTCACCGATGGATTAATTGCATGCTTTGAAGCAATATTGTCAAAACAGGCGCAGCGTTGTCAATTCTCTATCAATTCGACAACGGATCGAAGCGCTTTTTCCATTTCCACTATCAATTCGACAACGGATCGAGGCGCTTTTGCATATTCTCTATCAATTCGACAACGGAACGAGGCGCTTTTTCCATTTCCATTATCAATTCGACAACGGAACGAGGCGCTTTTGCATATTCTCTATCTGTTTTACAATATTCTTCATCGTGCGTGCGGAAGACTCAAATGTATTTGCAGGAGGATTTTTATGTTTTTACAATAATCTCTATTATAAATATGAATTAACACTAATGAATTGCCATAAATTAAATCCATTTAATTCATCATTGCAAAAACTATCTTTCAAGACTAATAAATACTACCATCAATTAGCTATTAACTTCAATCAAAAGTTCAGACAATTTGTTATTTATCTACTATATTTCAAGATTAAAAGCTTTAATATATTAAGTAAGTAAATCAAATTCAACTATAATTATGAATCATAACGATAAAGAATATACCAATCAACTTATACATGAAACTAGTCCTTACCTATTGCAACATGCTCACAACCCGGTTGATTGGCATGCATGGAATGAAGAAACTCTTGATAAGGCAAAGCAATTAAATAAACTTATACTTGTAAGTATTGGCTATTCAGCTTGTCATTGGTGCCATGTAATGGAAAAAGAATCGTTCGAAGATGTTGAAATTGCTCAATTAATGAATGCTAATTTTATTTGTATTAAAGTTGATAGAGAAGAACACCCTGACGTAGATCAAGTATATATGAGTGCTGTGCAACTCATTAATGGTAATGGAGGCTGGCCTTTAAATTGTTTTGCGCTACCTGATGGAAGACCAGTTTGGGGTGGCACTTATTTCCCCAAAAAGCAATGGAAACAGGTACTCGAAAACATTAATACCTTTAAAGAGCGTCAGTATTCACAATTGGTTGCTCAAGCAGATGAGCTGGTTAAGGGTATTAAGAGCATGAATATATTTCCTGTAAAGAATAAAAGTATTTTTACAGATGAAGAAATCACTAATGTATATGATTCTTTTAATTTTCAGTTTGATAATGAAAATGGTGGTCTCTCACAAGCACCTAAGTTCCCAATGCCTAATAATTATCAGTTTCTATTAAAATATTATCATCAACACAAAGATATTGAAGCCATAAAACATATAGAACTTACGTTAAAAAAGATGGCTTTTGGTGGAATATATGATCAGATTGGAGGAGGATTTGCTCGTTATGCTACCGATAATAAATGGAAAGTGCCTCACTTCGAAAAGATGCTTTACGATAATGCTCAATTGGTGTCATTATATTCTAATGCTTATCAGATCACACATAATGAATTATATAGAGAAGTAGTTAATGATACAATTACTTTCATTAAAAGAGATTTAATGAATGCTGATGGTGTATTTTATGCTGCTTTAGATGCTGATTCCGAAGGTGAGGAAGGAAAGTATTATGTTTGGACAAAAAAAGAAATTAATGAGGCTTTAAAAGAAGACGCAGCTTTGGTTTGTGATTATTATAATGTGGAAGGACAGGGATTGTGGGAGGAAGATAAGAATATTTTTTTGCGAACAATAGATGATGAAGACTTTGCAAATAAATGGAAGCTTACTTTAGATGAATTATACAATATTATATATAGCGCTAAGCACAAATTATTGGAATGTAGGAGCAAAAGAACACCTCCTACTACTGACGACAAGATACTTACTTCGTGGAATGCATTAATGATTACCGGTTTAATTGATGCTTATAAAGCTTTTGGTAATGATGACTACCTACTACTTGCACAGACTGCTATGCAATTTATATTAACTAAGATGCGAAAAGCTGATGGTAGTCTATTTAGAAATTATAAAGCCAAAAAAGCTACTATTGATGCCTTTCTAGAAGATTATTCTTTTACAATTGATGCATTAATTAATCTTTATGAAGCTGATTTTAATGAAGAACATCTTATTATTGCTAAAGAATTAGCTCAATATACGTTAACACATTTCTTTGATACGGATTCAGGCTTGTTTTATTTCAATCCTATTGATGAAAAGAAGCTCTTTATTAATAGGCATGATGTAATTGATAATGTTTTAAACTCCTCTAATTCAGTTATGGCTACCGTATTGTTTAAGCTTGCGATTATATTTGATATGCCTCACATCCATGATATTGCTTTGGGGGCATTAAGTAATATGAAGAGCCAATTAAAGCAGTATCCAACAGCATATAGTAATTGGGCTTCCTTGATGTTAAGCTTTAAAGATAAGTATTATACAATATTGGTTGCAGGAAAAGCTGCTCCTACTATTCAAAAAGAAATAAATGCACAATATCTTCCAAATAAGATCTTATTAGGTAGTAATAATGATAGCAAAATCTCTCATTTTGATGATAGATTTGTTGCTGATAAGACAATGATTTATGTTTGTACAGGTAAAGAATGCTTGCTGCCAACAGAAAATGTTGCTGAAGCAATAAAAAGTATGATTCATTCGGTTTAAGATTCTTCTTTTTCTATGCTTAATCATTTGATTATAGATAAATGCTATGTTTGTAAAATGTTTGTTGAAAAATATATATTTCTATTAAGGATTTATATCCATAAATTAGTTGTAAATTTGTATTTGATTTAAGGAAGTAACACAAGCATTAGTATGAAGACGCAAAATACACAAAAGATTTACAGTCAAGATTTAGTTTACAATGGAGCTCCAATGCCTTTTGTAATAAAAACGATAGAGGAGGTTGAGGCAGAAACCGGTGGCTTTGCAGATGATCCGCATCGACATAATTATTATACTATTATTTGGTCGACAAATGCTACTGGTAAGCATATAATTGATTTTAAAGAGTATGAAATATCTCCTGATCACATCTTTTTTGTAAGTCCTGAGCAGGTACATCAGGTTATTACTAATCTTGGTTCAACTGGTTATGCCATTCTTTTTACACCTGAGTTCTTACAAAGAAATAGCATTCGCGAAGACTTTATTGCTAATCTAAAACTATTTAAAAGTAGCGATGAAACTCCACCTCTTCCTATTAACGAAGGCATGAAAGTTCATCTTATGAAGTTTGCTGATCAGATGCTGGAAGCTTTTAACTCCGAAGATGACTTGCGTTTTGATGTTATTGGTGCTTATTTAAAGTTGTTTCTAATCGAATGCAATGGTCATTGTTCTTTGATACCCTCTACTAATACTCAGACTATTGAAGTAGGCAAAACTCTTGTTAAAAATTTTAAAGAACTTGTTGAAAAGCATTATTTGGAATGGCATCAAGTACAGAATTACGCTGATGCTTTAAATGTTTCTCCCAATTATCTAAATGAGGTAATTAAATCAACGATAAACATTCCCGCCAAGGAGTTTATACAAAACAGACTAATACTCGAAGCAAAACGTATGGCGGTTTTTACCGAAAAGAGTAGCAAAGAGATAGGTTATGATTTAGGTTTTGATGATCCATCTCACTTTAGTAAGTTCTTTAAAACTAATAATGGTTTATCTTTACAGGATTTTAAGAAAAGCATAGTGTTATAAATAATGATCTAGACTTTGAATTATATAAACTTATAGATTGGTTTAAATTCTATGTTAACATATCTCAATTTATTTTCATAGTATACTTTTTTGTTTTCGATACTAAGAAATCACTAGAGTGCAATAATAACACATTTACAAGCCATTCGAAGAAAATTAGTGTAAGAGAAAAGAAGAATTATTATATCGAGGGAATTCTTACGACAAATATTGTAAGAATTATCATGTCGAGGGAATTTTTATCGTAGTTCTTGTACGATCTGTAATGCTGAGGGAATTTTTAACATAGTTCTTGTACGATCTGTAATGCCGAGGGAATTTTTAACATAGTTCTTGTACGATCTAAAACGCTGAGGGAAATTTTAACATAGTTCTTGTACGAATTGTCGTGCCGAGGGAATTTACACGATAATTCTAGCACGATCTGTCGTGTCGAAGGAATTTTTAACATAGTTCTTCTTTTTTCTTATATTTATTTTCTACCGATAGTTAAAATCCATATAATTTTTGTACTCTTGTAATTTTTTTTAAGTAATTTAGATAAAAATAATCTCTTCCTTTATTTGTACCATCGATACCTTAATTTATCCATTTCTAATTGCAGCTATCCTTCCTAATTTTGCATCATAAAATTAAATACAATGACAAAGACAATATTTCATAAGGCATATACGCGTGGCGATGCTAATCATGGGTGGTTACATAGTAAACACACCTTTAGTTTTGCCAATTATTACAACCCTCAACGTATGCATTTCGGTGCTTTGAGAGTTTTGAATGATGATATAGTAAAGGGTGGCGAAGGTTTTGGAATGCATCCTCATGATAATATGGAGATTATTTCAATTCCTTTAATTGGTGATCTTGAACATAAGGATAATATGGGTAATGTTGCAGTAATTAAAGAGGGTGATGTGCAGGTGATGAGTGCAGGTGCCGGTATTTTTCATAGTGAGTATAATAAGAACCCTGATACTGATGTTAACTTCTTACAAATATGGGTTCTTACTAATAAAAAGAATGTAGAACCTCGTTATGATCAAATCTCGATTAAGAATCTTGAAAAAGAAAATGCTTTTTATCAAATTCTTTCTCCTAATGCTGACGATCAGGGAGTGTGGATATATCAGGATGCTTGGTTTCATCTTGGTAAATTTAATGAAGGTGTTTCCGATACCTATCATTTTAAGAAAGAAGGTAATGGCATCTACATCTTTTTATTAGAAGGAGAGATTGATGTTGATGGACTAACCCTTGAGCGTAGAGATGGATATGGTATTTGGGATACAGATAAAGTCACAGTTACGGCAACTAAAGATTCCAGAATTCTTTTGATGGAAGTACCTATGAATATTTAATATTAACAATAATAAAAACAATGAAAGAAATGCAAAACAAGTTCCCATGATTTATACCATCGATACCTTGATTTTTCCATTTCACACTTTAACAATCCGATGTAATTTTGCATCATAATAATTAATAAATATTTTACATAAATAATTTAACAAATGAAAAAGAAAATCTTATTGTCAGTAGCTTTATTTTTAGTAGCAGGTTTGTTCGTAAACGCTCAAACAACTTATAAAGCAGATTTAACAAATTCAAAAATTACCTGGATAGGTAAGAAAATAACAGGCGAACATAATGGAACCATTGCCTTAGCTAGTGGTGAGTTTGTAGTAGATAAAGACATGCTTTCGAAAGCTAAGTTCGAAATTGATATGAACTCGATTAAAGATTTAGATCTTACAGACGAAGGTTACAAAGCTAAGCTTGAAGGTCATTTGAAATCAGATGATTTCTTTGGTGTTGATAAATTTCCTAAAGCGACTTTTGTAATTGATAAAGCTACAAAGATCATGAAAGGAATTACAACTATCAAAGGTAAACTTACTATCAAAGGGGTAACACAGGCGATTGAATTCAAATCAGTAATATCAAATACTCCTGATGGTTATAAGATTTGGGCTAACGTAACTGTGGATCGTACAAAGTTTGGTCTTAAATATGGTTCGGGTTCATTCTTCGATAATTTAGGTGATAAAACGATATATGATGAGTTTTATTTGAGTCTTAATCTTATGTTGAAAAAATAAATAAGAAAAAGATATTTTATTTTTAAAAATCAATAAACCACCCGTAGTCAATCTGATTACGGGTGGTTTTGTCTTTATAAACAACGCTATTAGCTTAATTATAATAAAGAGATTTTTTATTTATTTAATTATTTATTCGCATTATGTAATATCAACTTGTTTTTGTTGTATATTTGTACTTTATTTAATACAAATATATGAAAATAAAATACTCATTTACTTATATCTTATTAGTGATGATTTTTGTTGCAGTTACCGTTACCGGGATTGCATTGTATATTGTAGATAGAACAGCTAAAAAAGATGTTGAGTTTACATTAAATGAATTGTTGAAAAGGAGAGTTTCTGTATTAAAAACAATATATCAGGAAACAAATAATAAAGATTCTGTTATTCATTTTTTTTATAGATGGAATAAAAACATAAAGGGCTTAAATCAATCTAAAGAATTTGTTGTTACAGAAAAACTTAATGATTCAATCTTCTTCTTAATTGATCAACGGGATTTTGATTTTATCGACAGACATCCCATCCCTTTTAATTCAAATATAGCCATCCCTTCGAGAAAAGCTTTATCGGGTGAAACCGGATTTGAAGAAACAATAGATTACAGAGGTGTAAAAGTATATGCATCTTATACTTTTATCCCCGAATTAAAGTGGGGAGCTGTTTCTAAAATTGATGCATCGGAGATAAGAAAACCTTTGTTTTATAACTTTACAATAATATTAGTACTCTCAATATTAATAGCCTTAATAGGTGCAATCTTATACTATAAAATTCATCTTACAATAAACAAAACTATAAAAGAAAGTGAAGAGCATTTTAAATTAATTATAGAAAATGCAAATGTTGGATACTTTTTTATTGATAAAAATGGAATAATAAAAGATGTTAACGATGCCTGGGCACTGATGTATAAGTATGATTCGAAAGTAGAAATTATAGGGAAACATTTTTCAGTAATCGAAAGATTGGAAGACCTTGAACTTGCAAAAGAGTTTGTAGATGGAATAATGAAAGGAGATAGCCGGTACATTAAAGGTGACTTTAGTAGAAAGTGTAAAGATGGATCAGTAGGTTATCATACTTTTTCAGCAAAACCTGTTCATAAAGATGGTGTGGTAATAGGGATTGAAGGATTTATAATAGATACAACTGATCGTGTAGTAGCTGAAAATACTATTAAAAAAGCAGAGAGAGAACTATACGAAAGTGAAAGCCGATATGGCTTGCTTTTTAACAATATGAATGAAGGTGTTGCTTTACATGAATTAGTTTTAAATGAAAATGGTGACCCGGTAGATTATATTATTAAAGAAGTTAATCCGTCTTTTGAAAAGGAACTAGGGATATCTTCTAAAAAAGCAAAGAATAATTTAGCAAGTCTTTTATACGAACTAAGTGAGGCTCCTTATCTTGATGTGTATAGTAAGGTTGCTTTGACAGGAGAGCCTTATTTCTTCTCAACTTATTTTGAGCCGCTGGATGCATATTTTGACATATCTGTTGTTTCGCCAATGAAGAATTGGTTTGCTACTATATTTATTAATACTACTGAACGAAGAAAGAATGTAGAAGTACTTATGGAAAGTGAAGAAAAATATCGTTCGTTATTTAATAATATGATAGAAGGATATGCTTTTTGTAAAATGATATATCAAGATGATTATCCTGTAGATTTTATGTATTTAAAAGTAAATGAATCTTTCGAAAAATTAACTGGTTTAAAAGATGTTGAAGGGAAATATGTTACTGATTTAATTCCGGGAATAAGGGAAAATGATAAAGATTTATTTGATATATACAGTAGAGTTGCACTTTCTGGAAAGACAGAAAGATTTGAGATGTTTGTAGAAGCATTGAACGATTGGTATGATCTTTCTGTTTATAGCCCTTCAAAGGAGTATTTTGTAGCAGTGTTTGATGTAATAACTGAAAGAAAAAAAGCTGAAGTAGAAATTAAAAATCTAAATGCTGAACTCGAGCAAAGAGTTATAATGCGTACTGCTCAGTTGCAAGCTGCTAACAAGGAACTTGAAGCTTTTAGTTATTCAATATCTCATGATCTTCGTTCGCCACTTAGGGCTGTTGATGGTTTTGCCAAGATTATATTGGATGAATATTCTAATGTATTAGATGCTGAAGGTAAACGCTTATTGAATGTAATTGTTGATAACGCTAAGAATATGGGGCAACTTATTGATGATCTTCTTTCATTCTCTCGTTTAAATCGTCAGGAATTAAAACTGTTATATATTGATATGTTTGCAATGGCAAATGAAGTGTTTAATGAGCTTACTGATGCTACCGACAGAGATAATATTTTATTTAAACTTCAAGATATTCCTAATATTAATGGTGATCCGGCTATGATGCGTCAGGTGTGGAGAAACTTAATTGGTAATGCTATTAAATATTCAAAAACTAAGAATCAGATTATTGAAATAGGATATACTGATGATATTAATGAAACTACTTATTATATTAAAGATAATGGAGTAGGATTCGACAATGCTTATGTTGGAAAACTGTTTGGCGTATTTCAACGATTACATACTTCAAATGAGTTTGAAGGTACTGGTGTTGGTTTGGCTATTGTACAGCGGATTATTCATAGGTTGAATGGGTATGTTAAAGCAGAAGGCAGACTTAATGAGGGAGCAACATTTTATTTTACTTTACCTAAAGTGAGTTAAGAAATAGATTGAGATAATTATTAATTAAAAACAAATTTACTTATTATGGAAACAAATGTAATTGACATTCTTCTTATTGAAGATAATCCAAATGATGCTGAACTAACACTTCGTGCATTAAAAAAGAATAATGTGGCAAATAAAGTTCATTTAATTACAGATGGAGCTGAAGCTCTTGATTTCTTTTTTGCTAAAGGCAAATATGAAGGAAGAGATGTAACTTCAACTCCAAAAGTAGTTATTCTTGATCTTAAGCTTCCTAAAGTTGATGGCTTAGAAATATTAAAAAGAGTAAAGGCTGATGAGCGTTTAAAGTTAATGCCTATCGTAGTTCTAACTTCATCAAAAGAAGAATGCGATGTAATAGAAAGCTATAAATTAGGTGCAAATAGTTATATTGTAAAGCCAGTTGATTTTAATAAGTTTGCTGAAGCAATTAAAGACTTAGGGATGTATTGGTTGCTGCTAAATGAGCCGCCTTGTTAATTGAAGATGTGTCGTAAGAATAAATAAGTAAAAGACAGAAATGGTTAATATAATAATTATTCTAACACCTCTTTATTGTAATTAGTGGAAGATTATAAATATCATAATATGGAAAAAGAATTAAAAATACTTGTATTAGAAGATATACAAACTGATGCTGAACTCGTAATATTCGAAATTAAAAAAAACGAAATTAAGTTCAATTATAAGAGAGTAGAAACCGAAATTGAATTTAGAGAAGCTCTATACACTTACAAACCAGATATAATACTTTCTGATTACAACCTACCGCAGTTTACAGGAATGCAGGCACTGGAGATACGAAATAAGTTGTATCCACAAATCCCTTTTATACTGGTAACAGGAACACTAAACGAAATTATAGCTGTTGATTGTATGAAAGCAGGGGCAGATGATTATATTTTAAAAGATAATCTAACACGTTTAGGAACAGCTATTAAATCTGCTTTAAAGAAAAAAGAAGCAATAGAAAATAAAATTATAGCTGAGAAAGCATTAATTGTATCTGAAGCAAAGTATCAGGATCTTTATGATAATGCACCTGATATGTTTGCCTCTATTGACATTGCAACAGGGATTTTAATTCAATGTAATCAAACTTATGCAAGCAAAACAGGATATACAAAAGAAGAATTATTAGGTAGTAATCATCTTAGAATGTATCATCCGGATAGTGTTTTGATTGTTAAAGATGCTATGATATCTTTTTTAGAAAAAGGTGAAGTTCATAATCTTGAATTAGAAATTCAACGTAAGGATGGTAGTTATTTCAATGTTAATTTAAGTGCGACAGCTATTAGAGACAAGAGTGGTAAAATAGTGTCAACAAGAGCTATATTTCATGATATAACTGAACGTAAAATAGCCGAACAACAATTGATAATTGCTAAAGAAAAAGCAGAAGAGTCAGATATGCTTAAATCTGCATTTCTGGCTAATATGTCGCACGAAATAAGAACCCCAATGAATGCTATTATAGGGTTTTCGGAGTTGCAAGCCGAACCTGATATAAAAGCTGAAGATAGGAATAAATACATTAAAATTGTTGTTCAACGTAGCTATGATTTGTTGGGTATTATAAATGATATTCTTGATATATCGAGAATGGAATCAGGACAATTATCTATTTTTGAAAAGGAAGGAGATGTTACAAAGGTTTTTAATGAATTATATGAATTCTTTAATGCTAGAAATCTTAATCTTGAGAAAAAACCTATTGAGTTAAGAATGAACGTTGATCTTCCTATTGATAATTATTATATCAATACAGATTTTTCAAGATTGAAACAAATTCTTATTAACCTAATTAGCAATTCATATAAATTTACAGCAGAAGGATACATTGAATTTGGGTGTAGTTTAATTAACTATGATACTGAGATTTTGTACTATGTTAAAGATAGTGGAATAGGCATTGCAAAGGACAAACAATCAATAATATTTAATCGTTTCCGACAAGTTGAAGATGGGTATTTAACTAGAGAATATGGTGGGGTAGGTTTGGGCTTATCCATATCTAAAGGTTTAATTGATTTGATGAAAGGTAAAATTTGGCTTGAATCCGATTTGGGAGAAGGTTCCACTTTCTATTTCACATTGCCCTACAAATCAATAGTTATGCCTACAATAGACTTCCAAAAAACAAAAACACATGATGATTGGTCAGATAAAAATATTTTGATTGTAGAGGATGATGATTTCAATGCAGAGTTTATTATTAATGTGTTAAAAGCAACAAAAGTCAATCTACATATTGCCACATCAGGTGCTGTGGCTATTGAACTTTTGGAATCCATACACAAGATTGATTTAATATTAATGGATATTAAATTGCCTGATATTTCGGGTTTTGAATTAACTACTATCATAAAGAAAAAGCAACCTAATATCCCTATTATTGCTCAAACTGCTTTTGCCAGCGAAAGTGATAGGATGAAATGTATGAAAGCCGGGTGTGATGATTTTATTTCAAAGCCAATAGAACAGACTATGCTAAGGAGTTTAATTCAAAAACATTTAAATAAATAAAAATAAAACTATATCCCAATTGAATTATTATAACTACTTTTGTGCGTTGTTAATCATAAATAAAAACGAGGCTAATATCAATGTGTAATTTTTAAACTAACTTTTGCGAATCTGTCGCCGAGCATATTTAAGTTTTCTTATTATAATAATAAGAAAAATATATAAAAACCAAGATGTATTGCTTTAGCTAAGCTCAATCCACAAAATATTTCTGATTTCTTTAACTTTAAGTTTCTTTTTTATTATTTTATTAATATTATTAATTATACTAATTATGAATATATTAATAGGAAAACCAACTTTAAGCCTACAACAATGTTGTTTTGGGTTACAACTATATTGTTGCGACCTACAACTATATTGTTGCGACTTACAACTATATTGTTTCAGCCCATAACTATATTGTTTCGGCTTACAACTATATTGTTTCAAGCTACAACTATATTGTTTCGGGTTACAACTATATTGTTTCGGGTTACAACTATATTGTTTCAACCCACAACTATATTGTTTCAGGCTACAACTATATTGTTGTGGGGTCGAAATCATTTATTCCACCTTCTCGGAGCGTCTTCGTCTTTTATTAAAGGTGTTTATTTATTAAAATCTTTTAATCTGTGTGTTGTAAAAATAAATGCCTTTTTAAGAAATTACATATTTTCTCAAAATGAATTATTATTTTTAACGATAAATCAAAATAATTTTTGTCAAAATAAATCTTATAATATATAATCTCATTATAATAAAAAATATCATCACTAATCATACCCAAAAAAATATGAGCAAATGAATAAATATTTTATAATAAACGACGGATTTTCCTTTACTAAACATGGCGAATTGTTCTTTTTCTTTGATAGGATTGCTGAATTAGCTATAAAAAATGCAGATGAAGGGTTCTTTTTTACTTATTCTGGTTAAGATATTAAATCTAAAGTTGAAGAGTTTTTACTTGCAAAACGATTTGATAGAACTTTAGAGATTAAACGGATAATTAATGATCTTCGTTATATGTATAGAGTTAATGCTCATGATATTGAAAAGCAAATTAACCTGACAAAAAACATTGATTTAGCCGAATTGTTTGGTTTTACAGTTGCAAACGACAAGAGAACGCAACACAAACCACCACTTGCAGTTGAAAATGATATTACACCCGGTGATATAATTGTAACTATATTAGCGGTTTTTGGTGCTCATAATTATAATTTAGAATGTACGCAGATTAGCGAATCTGGAGACGAAGATATTGTAAATATTATAAATGTATCGAATGCTACAGCTAAGTTAAAAGGTTTTGTTTCAGGAGCTAAATATAGCTTTAGAGTTCAGGCAGTGTTAACAAGAAATGAATTAACTGAATTTTCAGAATCTGTAACATTAAGAATAAACTAGTAGGGACATGCCATGGCATGACTTTACAATATATTATAAAAAAAGGCTGCCTTTATAAAGCAGCCTTTTTTATAATTTATATCCATCTAACAAGATTGAAATCTTGTCGATGAGGTAATTCCGGATGTTTTGGGTACATTCTGAAAGCATAATCAAATACACCGGCTGTAGGAGCGGGTAATTTGCAAATAAACTTTAAATGTCCGTTATCCAATCTCTCCGCAACTAACTCACGTATAAATATAGGTTCCTTAACTTCATCATTTACTTTCTGACCAAATATTACTTCAATACCAATATCCGAACCTGAAAGTTCATTCATATTTAAGATAATATCAGCATAAAAGTCCTCACCTAGCATTAATGGTTTACTATTGGAGTCTGGTAAATTAACGCTAATTACTTCAATACTATCCCAACTACGTAGCATTTTATTTTTCCATGATGCAATATTATGTGCCAAAAGGAAATTATTATCTTGTAATCTAGCTGATCTTTCAATTAACTTATTGTAATATTTAGAGAAATAATCATCTAGTTGACGTTTCATTGTAAAATGAGGAGTAATCTGAGCAATAGTATTCTTTATGTGAGCTATCCATTTAGTTGAAAATCCATTTGCATTTGTATCATAATAGGTAGGAATAATATCATCTTCTAAAATGGTATAGATAGTTTCAGCATCCAATTCATTTTGGAAATCTTGGTTTTCGTAAGTCTGTTTTTCTTTTAAAGCCCAACCGGCTCCTTTTTTATAACCTTCAGCCCACCAACCATCAAGAACACTAAAGTTTACAACGCCATTCATAATAGCTTTTTCACCACTAGTTCCCGATGCTTCAAGCGGACGAGTAGGGGTATTGAGCCAAATATCAACACCATGGATAAGATATTTAGCAAGTTCCATATCATAATTCTCCACAAAAATTATCTTACCAATAAACCCAGGTTGTTTTGATATTTCAACAATACTCTTTATAAAGTCTTGACCTGCTTTATCATTTGGATGCGCTTTGCCTGCAAACACAAATTGAACAGGTCTTTCTTTGTTGTTTACTATTTTAGATAAACGTTCAAGATTAGAAAATATAAGTAGGGCACGTTTGTAAGTAGCAAATCTTCTGGCAAAACCAATAGTTAAAGCTTTTGGGTTAAAGGCATCTAAAACTTTAAAAATAAATTTAGGATTGACATTGTGTTGCGTCATATCATTAGTCAACCTATATTTTAAGTGATCGGTCAACTGTGTTTTCTTATTCAAACGTAGTTTCCAAATAGTTTCGTCAGCAACTTTATAGATCTTTTGCCAATATTCAGGATTAGATTGATCTTGTAAAAACTCTACACCAAATTCTTTAGCATATAATTGTTGCCATGATCTAGCAGTCCAAGTTGGATAATGTACGCCATTAGTAACATAACCAATATGGATTTCTTCGGTAAAATAACCTGAATATAATTTGCTGAACATCTCTCTGGAAACCCTGCCATGAATAAGACTTACACCATTTACTTCTTGTGATAATTTAGTAGCAAGAACACTCATTGAGAATTTCTCATTCATGTCGTTCTCCACAAACTTACCGAGGTTCATCAATTGATCCCAAGTTATGTTTAGATGTTCGGCAAAATGAGGGATATACATTCTTAATAGATCTTCTGTAAAGGTATCATGTCCGGCAGGAACAGGTGTATGCGTAGTAAATAAAGTTGATGCTCTAACTACTTCAACTGCCTCTTCGAATGATAGTTTATTAAGTTGTATTAGTTTTGCTAATCTTTCTAAAGTACTAAAAGCCGAATGCCCTTCATTACAATGAAAGATAGTTGGGCTGATATTAAGTGTTTCAAGCATTCTGATACCACCTAAACCAAGTAATAACTCTTGTTTCAATCTATTTTCCCAATCACCACCATATAATCTATGTGTAACAGAACGATCGGATTCAGAGTTAACTTCAAAATCAGTATCTAAAAGGTATAAAGGAACCCTTCCCACCATTAGTTTCCACACTTTAGCATATAATCTTCTTCCTGTTAAAGCAATATTTATAGTAATCCAATTGTTATGCTCATCTCTTACAGGAAATAAAGGTAGTTGAGAGAATTTTTGAGGAGTGTACTCAGCAAGTTGATCGCCAGTTAAAGAAATATCTTGTTTAAAATAACCATAACGATATAATAAACCAATACCAACCATATTGATATTACAATCACTTGCTTCCTTTAAATAATCCCCTGCAAGCATCCCTAAACCACCCGAAAAGATCTTAATAGTATCATGCAATCCAAATTCCATACTAAAATATGCAATCTGATCATCAGATTTCTCAACAACTTTTGACATATAAGCATCAAACATAGCTGTGACTTCAGTAAGTTTTTTTATAAATACATCATTCTTCTCAAGACCCTGCATTTCATCAATAGATAAGGTTTCGATTAATGCAATTGGATTACGATTTAATTTAGACCAAAGCTTTTTATTAATCATTTCGAAAAGCTCAGAAGCTTCATAATTCCAAGTCCACCAAAGATTCTTAGACAACCGATCTAAGCTAGCAAGTACAGGACTTATGCTTTGTTTAACAAGAATTTTTTTCCATTCAGGTTTTGATTCTTTTAATTTATTAAAAGAAGTTTCATAAAACTTTTGTTGCTTGCCAATAAAAAGTTCCGTTCTTTCATTCACTTTATTTAAAGCAATGGAATATGCTTGCCAATAATAAGTAACAAGGTTTTTCCATAACGCACTTCTTGAAATATCATAAGAAATCTTTCTGGCATCAATTATATCGTTATTGTTTTTAACAGTACATGAAAATATACTTTTAGTGATAGCATCGATGACTTCAATATCATTATCATCAGTTCTTTCAATAACAGTAACACAAGATTTAGGGTCGTTGTTTATAGCATCTATCCATAAACCAAAACCTGCTAAAGTAGTTGTAATTGTTGGGATATGAAATGCAAGACTTTCTAAAGGAGTATATCCCCAAGGTTCATAATAAGAAGGAAATACAGAGCCATCGAAACCAATTAAGAAATCATAATACTCTATGTTAAAAATGCCATCATTACCATTTAAATAAGCCGGTACAAATATAACTTTTACTTTGTCGGATGGTGAGTTGTTTAATTCGTTCTTTTTTATTTGCTTTAAGATAGGATCATTTTCCGGCTCATAAAGTCTATGAGTTAGATATTCATTAGAAATTGGACTGTAGAAATCAGGATTAAGCATTCTGTCTAACAAATCCTGTCTTGCCCCAGCTTGATGAGCAGGAACAGAGATAATAGCAATTATATCTTTTTGTAAATCTTGTTGTTTATTAAGCTTTCCTAGTGCATCTATAAATAAATCAATTCCCTTATTCTTATATTCATATCGCCCTGAGTTTATTATCAACATACTATCTTTGGATAATTGTTGATTTAATAAAGCACTTACGGTATCAATAATTTTATTCCTTGATTCGTTTCTTTTCTTTTCAAAAAGCTCTGGAGAAGGAACAAATGAATCTTCAAAACCATTAGGAGTAACAATGTCAACTCCTTTATTAAAAAACTGATTACATTCTTTATTAGTCAGATCACTAACTGTAGTAAAGCTATCTACTTCTTCAGCAGATAATTTTTCGAGTGAAAACTTAGATATTACACCAAATTCTTTTGCTATTAAATCACCATTAAATGAATGTAAGTTTCTATATAGTGGTAAACCATTTCCTGCAATACATCTGCCTAAAACTGTTGCATGAGTAGTAAATACAGTCCCAATTTGTGGAACATTTTCTTTAAGATGCAATACTCCTGTACCGGTCATCCATTCATGGAAATGTGCAATTATTTTATCATTAGCAGTTAAATTATATTCATAAAAGCTTTCAATAACTTTAGCAGCTGCATACCCAAATAAGGCAGGCTCAACATAATCCCATTGACCTGATAAAGAGTCAAGATTGTACTTTTCCCAAAAATGTGCAAAGATAGTATCCTTTTCGGCAAAGTAATGAGTGAAATCAACCAATATAGCAATAGGATGACCTACAATATTCCACCTACCTATTCTAAACTTTAAACCATCTTCCCTTGCTTTATCACACCATGATTTGTATAAAAACTTATCTTCCGTAAACTCTGGATTTTGATGAGTTTCCATCCAAACATCAGGGCCAATTAATATATAATTATCTTTTATTTCATTTAATATACTTAGAGCTTTGGTTGAAATTACCGTATATATTCCACCTACTTTATTACATACTTCCCAACTGGTTTCAAATATATAATCGGATTTAATAAAATTCTCTTCTGCCATTTTATGTGTTTAATAGTTTTTGTTTTTTGTTTATTGTTTATTGTATTTGTCTAATAGTGATAATAATTCAGCAAGTTTAAAAGGTTTTGAAATGTAATCATCCATACCTGATGCAAGATATTCATCTTTGTCTTGTTTCATTACATTAGCAGTCATTGCTATAATAGGTATTCCTTTATTCTTATTAATAGCCTCTTCAATTTTTCTAATTTGTTTAGTTGCATCAATACCGCTCATTATAGGCATTTGAACATCCATTAAGATTAAATCAAACTCAGTAGATAAGAATTTCTCAACAGCAGCTTCACCATTTTCTGCAATTGTAACATTATGTCCCATTCTCTCAAGAGTCATTTTAGCAACTTTTTGATTAATTAGATTGTCTTCTGCTAAAAGTATTTTTAATTTGTTTAGTGATACTTCAAATTCTGGTTCATCCATCTCTTGTTCATTTTTATTTGGCTCTTTTCCTTTGGATAACATAACAGTAAACCAAAAATTAGAGCCTTTGCCTAACTCACTTTCTACACCAATTTCACCATCCATTATCTCAACAAGTTTTTTAGAAATAGCAAGCCCTAAACCAGTACCCCCATGTTTTCTTGTTGTGTAAGAATATACTTGCGAGAATTCCTTAAACAACTTTTTCATACCTTCATGAGAGATACCTATACCTGTATCTTTTATACTAAATTTTAATTTTACATTATCTCTTGTATCGGATTCACAATCTATATAAATATCCACACTTCCAGTCTCAGTAAATTTAACAGCATTATTTGCAAGATTAAGAATTATTTGATTTAATCTGATTGGGTCACCTTTTATATATCTTGGGACTTTTTTATCAATATAAGTATTGATAGAAATCCCTTTTTCTTTTGATTTGAAACTTAACAGTCTTAATACTTCTTGTAGATTTTCATTTATATCAAAATCTATATTTTCAATGTTTATTTGCCCTGATTCTATTTTTGAAAGATCCAATATGTCATTAATAATTGCAAGCAGATTATTAGAAGAGATACTTATAAGTTTTAGATGTTCTTTTTGGTCTGAACTTAAGTCTGTACTTTTAAGAATATTTGTCATGCCTATAATTCCATTCATAGGAGTGCGGATTTCATGACTCATATTTGCAAGAAACCTACTCTTTGACTTTGCCGCTGATTCTGCAATCTCTTTTGCTTTTATAAGTTCTTTTTCAGTTAACTTTCGTTCAGTAACATCTCTAATAATAATCTGCATTATATTTCTTCCATCAATATCAATTAATCCTGCTGTCATTTCAACAGGAATGTTAAATCCATCTGATCTTATTAATATGGTTTCTGCTTTAAATGTACCTGAAACTTCCTTTAATTTCTGTATGAACTCAATAAATGAAAGACCTCCAAGTTTATAATTGTCTGGAGAATGTAATTTAGACTGGTGAAGCTGAATCAATTCTTCATGAGTTCTTTTTAATAAAATAGATGCCGCAGGATTAGCATCAATGATAATACCTGTAATGGCATCTGCAAGGATAATTGCATCAGGTGCGCCTTCAAATAAGCTTTTATATTTTACTTCTCTTTCTAACAAAATAGTTTCTTTTACAGTACTTTCAATTGCATATTGTATACACTTTTTTAGAAGTGGTAAATTCAGGTCTGTTTTTATAATATAATCAAAAGCTCCACATTTTAAAGCAAAGTCATGATTGTATTCATCTTCTTTATCAAATAATATTAAAAAAGGAGTCTTATTATTTAATAAGTTTAGTTTTTTTATTATTTCGTTACATGGATTATTATTTATTACTGCATCACAAATTATAACATCAAATTTATTACTTATTGATAAGCAATTTATATTATCAGATATTTTCAACCATTCAATATGGTATTTTAAAAGTTTGTCTTTAATAAGAATTTCTTTAACTTTTGAGTAATCTACTTCATCTTTTACAAAAATAAGTAAATTTAATTTTATGTTATTAATCATATTTCTTTTACGATTGAAAAATGAGTTTGAAAGACTCACATTATTAAAGACTTTTAATTTTAATTTAATATAAATAATATTCCATTAAAGTAATCCAAAGAGATATATTTAATGGAATATAATGAATAGAACTAATATTAATCTATGCTTTAAGACTATCTATTATTATACTTCTAGCTTTATCAACAGAAGCTTTATTTATTGATTTAATATCAATTGTGCTAATTTCTTTTTGAATAGCTTTTGATAAAACAGAAGTTATTTTAACTTTAATGTCATTTTTAACACCATTTAAAACTGCTGCAATAGTATAAGCATCTATATCTTTTATTCGTTTCTTTAAATCTGAATCAGTAAGATTTAAAACACTACTAATAGTTATAGTTTTTAAAGTTTCAACTTTTAATACTTTATCTTTAGTTTTTGATTTTATTAAATTTTGAGTTTGTTGTTCTTCTTTTTCGATTACATTATTCTTAACTTCAGAATTAATTTGGATATTATTTGTAACATGAAAATTATCAAGACGAATATTAAAATCCGATAAAACATTCATGTAATTTATGAAAGCCTCATAAGGTGAGCCATAAGGATTGAAATATTTATGCACATCACCATCAGAAAACCATTTAGTACACATATAATAGAAATGATCTGAAGTTTGTAAATATCTCCATTCCTTAATTAAATCAAAATCATTTGTTGATTTTACTTTTTGTTCAATTGCGTAGATACTATCAAAAGCTTCGTCTTGCAAATCATTCCCTAACCATGCAGTTAAATCTCTTTCCTCATCTGCCCAAGAAATTGGATGAGGTACATGAATAGCAGCAACAGGTTGCATCCTTTCTGAAAGTTCAGAAGGAGTGTTGAAAGAATAGTTTGAATGTGAGAAAACTCTACCTGGTAAAGCTCTCATAAAATCAAAAATACCTGTTTCGCTCCATTGATGTTCGCCAAAAGTTTCATAATCCATAAATAGATTAACTACTTCTTGATTTTGATCAATCTGATTTAGCCAATCAACAAATTTTTCAGTTGTTAATGGCCAGCTTTCCCAACTTCTTTGTGAAAATCTGAAAGCAATATCGTCACTTAACTGAAAGTTTTTTAATAATAATTTTAGTTTAGGATTTATAGCATTACAGTACATGTAATTTGGACTTTTCCATCCTAAAACATGTTTAGCTCCTTCAGTCAGCATTGTTTCAAAACCCATATCTGCTACCATTTCACCAATGTGATCTGAATAAATAAGCTCTGTATTTCTGAATGTCTTTGGTCTTACTCCGAACAATTGTTCTATTTTGTTACGTTGAGCTTTAACTTGTGTCACAAATTCTTCTTTGCTTTTCAAGGCGGATAATGAATGGGTATAAGTTTCAGCTAAAAATTCAACACAACCAGTTTCTGCAAGTCTTCTAAAACTTTCTATAACATCAGGTGTGTATTTTTCGAATTGATCTAGCGCTGTACCAGAAATTGAATAACTTATTTTGAAACCTGAACCATATTCTTTAATCAAATCAAGCATTACCTGATTTGTTGGAATGTAGCATTTATCTGCTACTCTTCTTGCAATATATCTGTTTTGAAATTCATCAAAATAGTCATGATTTTTTCCTATATCAAAAAAACGATAGGTTTTTAACCTAAAAGGTTGGTGTACCTGAAAGTAAAAACAAATTGATCTCATATTCTGATTTTTTTATTTCTTAATTTAATTAAAATTTAGTTTTGAATTGCTCTTATATAAACATCTTTTACCATTGCTGCTGCACTATCCCATTTCATAGTGTCAACTTCTTCTTTACCATATCTTATAAACATCCTTGACAAAGCATCATAATGTAATAAACCATATATAGCATCAGCCATTGCATCTATATCCCAAAAGTCAATTTTTAAAGCATATTTAAGCACTTCTGATACTCCTGACTGTTTTGATATTACTACAGGGACATTTGAACGCATCGCTTCTAAAGGAGAAATACCAAAAGGTTCTGAAACTGATGGCATGACATAAACATCACTCATAGAAAACATTTTATCAACATTTTCTGCATCAAGAAAGCCTGTAAAGTGAAAATTCTTAGAAATTCTTAATTGAGCTACACGTCTTATCATTCTATTAAGCATATCACCTGATCCAGCCATAACAAACCTGACATTTTTGTCTTTTTGCAAAACTTTATATGCAGCTTCCACAAAATAATCAGGACCTTTTTGAAATGTTACCCTCCCTAAGAATGTAACTATTTTTTCTTTCACATGTTTTTCTTCGTATGAATATCCAGGTCTGGAAGTTGGTTCTACAGCATTGTGAACTGTTACCACTTTATCTGCATCTATACCATATCTTTCAATAATAATATTTCTGGTTAGATTACTAACTGCAATAATTAAATCTGCTTTTTCCATGCCCAATCTTTCAATATCATATACATTCTGATTGATATTTTCACCGGAACGATCAAACTCGGTAGCATGAACGTGAATTATTAAAGGTTTGCCACTTATTTTTTTTGCAGCAATTCCTGCAGGATATGTAAGCCAATCATGCGCATGTATTACATCAAAATCATTTTTGTATGCAATAGTTGATGCAACCAATGCATATCTTTGAACTTCTTCCATAAGGTTTTGACCATACTTTCCAGAGAATTCATAATATTTACTAAAGATAGAATCATATTCTGATTTGCCGGTTTCTCGAGTATAATTTATGATATCATAGAACTGTTCGGGAGTATTATAAGGAATTAGATTTGAACCTACTTCAATATATGAAATGTCTTCCCAATGATCCTTATATAATGCTGTTCTGACATCTACAGGTATTTCACTTGCATTTAAAAGTCTTACTGCTTGTTGATTTTCGTCACCATAAGCTTTTGGAACAACAAATATTACTTGTACACCCTGATGAAGGAGTCCTTTTGTTAAACCAAAACATGCAGTTCCTAATCCTCCGGTTATATGAGGTGGGAATTCCCAACCAAACATTAATACCTTCATAATTTAGTAATTATATTTGTTTTAATACTGTTTTTATTCAATAAAATATTAATTTTTAGGCAATTTTTCATATTTATCTATTAGCCATTTAATACGAAGTAATTCTGACACACTCCAAGCTTGAGAAATAGTTCCTCCAGCTTTATGCGGAGGATTTCCATCATAAACTTCGGAAATGCTTGCAATACCATGTTCTTTCATTACAGGTTCAAAACCTTCGTAAATATTTTTTACAAATGAGAGTCCACTTCTTCCATGAATTTTAAGATAAGCTTCAATAAAATGCCCTAATAACCATGGCCAAACAGTTCCTTGATGATAAGCATTGTCTCTTTCTTCCTGACTGCCGAAATAGATATCTTTATAGTCAGGTGAGTTAGGTGATAAAGTTCTTAAACCTCTTGGTGTTAATAATTCCTTTCTAATAGTCTCAAGAATCAATTGTCTTATTTTTTCGCTTAAAGGCATATAAGGTAAGGATGCTGCAAACACCATATTCGGTCTTATGCTAAAATCTTTATATTCTCCATTAACATAATCGGCTAGATAACCAATATCTTTACTCCAAAATGTATTTTTAAATGATGTTGGAATTTCCTCTGAAAGAGATTTCCAATTATTTACAAATTCCTTGTCTTTTGCAAGTTTAGCTACCTCAATACTGAACATAATAGCATTATACCATAAAGCATTTATCTCTACATTCATTCCTGTACGAGGTGTAACCGGTTTGCCATTTACTATTGCGTCCATCCAAGTTAATGCTTTGCCCGGTTCTCCAGCAAAGATCATTCCGTTCTCTAACATTTTTATGTTATGCAAAGTTCCATTTCGGAATCCTTCTAGAATTGAACGCATTTTGCTTCCGTATTCTTTCCAGATTAACTCTTTAGTATTTGTAAATTCAGCGTATTGTTGTAATGACCAGAAGAACCATAAAGGAGCATCCACAGAATTATATGCGGAATTAGCACCTTCGCCTATATTAGGAAATAATGGACCGTTCATTTCCTGAACCATTGTATCTATTACAGCTTTGCAGGTTTTATAATCTCCTGTTACTAATGTTAAGCCCGGCAAAGAAATAAATGTATCTCTTCCCCATCTTCCAAACCAAGGAAATCCTGCAATTACTTCAGTTTTCTTTCCTTTCTTAACAATAAATTGCTGAGCAGCATTTTTTAAACAATTCTCAAAATTATCTCTAGGAATTCTTTTTGCAGTTTCATTATTATATAATCTTTTTAAAGATGTTGGGCTTACTTCTTCAATACCTACTGAAAAATAAATACTTTCTCCTTTTGCAATATCAATTTCAAAGAAACCTGGTACATAAAGATCTTCTTGATAATCATAACCTCTTTCTTTTTCCTGTTGATACTCTATATTGTAATACCAGTCAGGTACGTGGATATATTGAGCTTCTTTAGAAAATTGCATATAAATATGTGAGTATCCTTGATACATTTGCATCTTAACTCCATTATTTATTGCTTCATATCTTTTATCAACATCATTATTTGCTTTTGAAAGTTTATGAATATTTCGGAAAGCTAAAAATGGTTTAATTTTTAATTTAGTAGGTGAATGAGCATCTAATAAAGTGTATCTGACAATAACTCTGTCTTCTTTTTGCGAAAAAAGAAGTTCTCTTTCTAAAATAACACCTCCAACTCTATAAGTAATAATAGGGATAGGTTCCGTAACGAAACTTTCGAGGTATTTATGACCTTTTGGGTAATATTTTTCATCAGGATATTTATGAATACTCAAATTAAATTGAGCATCGTTTTGTATAATAGTTTCGTCAATTGAAGATAAAAGTATATGGTTTTCTCCATCAATTGCAGGTTGTGGGACTACTAAAAACCCATGATATTTTCGTGTATTACAATTTATAATAGTGCTACTTGCATAAGAACCTGCCCGGTTTGATCTGATTACTTCTCTATTTAATGAAAACTCGAGATTAACCAATTGTTCTTTATCAAATTCTATATAGCTCATAAATATTTATTTATAACAATATTTTCTTTAATTTTTTATTTAATATTTATCTTTATTTTCAAGCTGCTAAATTACACAAAATTAATGGAAGTATTTATTAATTAATAATAAATTAATGTAATTTCTTTTAATTATAATTCTTGAAAAATAAAAAGATAGTCTGTTTATCAATAATAACATAGTTATTATTATACTTTCTTAAATGATTTTCTTTACTATTAACAATCAATTTAACTTTTTTCCTTTAGAATTATTGTTTTTATTTTGAAATAAATTAAAAATTGAATAATAAATTCTTAAAAATAACGTATTTTCAATAACAATTTATAATTTTGGCAATTGAAATTTTATAATATGATTAAAAGAATCTTTTTGCGATTCGTACCTTTAATGTTTGTATTGTTAATGTTATCAAGTGTTATTTTTTCGTGTAGAAAAGATAGTGCAATAACAACTGATAAGGCTGCTAAGTTAAACTTCTCGGCTGATACTGTTATTTTTGATACTGTATTTACTACTATGGGTTCCATCACAAAACAGTTGATGATTCATAATAATAACAGTCAAAAGATAAGTATTTCATCAATTAAATTAGGCAAAGGAGCGGCTTCGATGTTTAGAATTAATGTTGATGGAACTGCTGCTCTTGAAGTTAATAATGTGGAGATTGCAGCTCACGATAGCATGTTTATTTTTGTAAAAGTAACTATAAATCCAAATAACCAGTCGAATCCCCTTATCGTAACTGATTCCATTGTTTTTGTTACCAATAGTAACATACAAAATGTTCAATTGGTAGCTTGGGGACAAGATGCATACTATCATGTGCCTAATCATAAAATAATTTTCACTGATGGGTCTTCTCTTTCTTATTCCATAGCAGATTGTACTGTTCCATGGGCTACTGATAAGCCTCATGTTATTTATGGCTATTGTGTGGTGGATTCTGCAACAACTCTTACTTTGCAATCGGGAACTAAGCTCTATTTTGCTCCTAACTCAGTTTTGTGGGTGTATGATTATGGTACTTTAAAGGTTTATGGTAATCAAAACAATATAGTGTCGTTCCAAGGTACAAGATTGGATGCTTATTACAAAGATTTGCCCGGACAATGGGGTAAAATTTGGCTGTCGGCAGGAAGTAGGGACAACGAAATAAATTACGCCTTAATTAAGAATGGAAATATAGGTATTCAGGCTGATACTAATGTAAATAGTAATCCAACTGTGATTATTAACAATACTATTATTGATAATATGAGTGTGGCGGGTATTTATGCTCAGGGGGCTAAAATTAATGCTACTAATACTGTGGTTTCTAATAGTGGACAATATAGTATAGTGTTGTCGATAGGAGGGGATTATAATTTTTATCAATGTACTATCGGAAACTTCTGGAGTTATAGTAGCAGGCAAACTTCTTCGGTTGTTCTCAATAATTATTATAAAGATAATAATGATGTTATACATGTGCGACCGCTTACCAATGCTACCTTTGGCGATTGTATTATTTATGGTAATAATGAGGAAGAATTATTGCTGGATCAATATCCGGGAAGCATTTTTGTGTATAAATTTGATCATTGTTTACTTAAAACTCAGAATAATACAAGTAATCCTGCCTTTTTTAATACTTGTAAGATAAATATGGATCCAATCTTTAAGAATGCTTATGCAACTCCTGCTGATTTAAGTTTATCTGATTTATCGCCTGCAATAGGGGCAGGAAGTATAAACTGGTCAAATTATGCACCTACTGGTGATATAAAAGACAAACCATGGCAAAATCCTCCAAGTATTGGAGCTTATGAAAAGGGTTCTAAAAAATAATTATGAATTATGAATTATTAATTATGAATGAATCCAAAAGAAAGGCTTTTAGGTGTTTAGTTGTTTAGGCTTCTAGGAAATTTCTTTAAAATAGATTACAAAACATAAAAGGCTGCTAATATATGGCAGCCTTTTATGTTTATTAGAGTTAATATTTATTTTTATGAGTTCATAAGTTCAATATTGAAGTTTAGTTTTATATTTAAAGCTCTAAATATCTTCAAAATGGTTTCGAATCTTGCATTAGTCAAACTATGTTCTATTTTTGAGATTTGTGCTTTTTTTACTCCAACAAGTTCGCCTAGCTGTTCTTGAGTCATGTTTTTTTCTTTACGAATTTGTTTTATTGTCTCGGCTAATATTTCTAATTGAAGTTCGTTTTCGAATATTTCTCTCTTTTCTGAGCCTCTTTTGCCGATATGTTTATCTGTAATTTCTTCTAAACTTTTTTTTTTCATTTTAGATGTTATTATGCATATTTTTAAACAGTTTTAATTAATTATAGTTCTATTTAAATTCATTTTATAATTTATTAAGGTGAGGTGACTTATTTTTTGTAAAATTACTAAATATTTCTCAGTCCTATTAGTATTTAGTGTTTTTATTTTACCTACATTTGCATAAATATTATAGATACCATGAAAAAACTATACATTATATATATAGCACTCCTTTTTATTATTAGCTTCTCATAAAACCCTTATAAATACAATTATAATTAGTTTATTTTATAAATTAAGCTATATTTTATATTTATAAATTAAAAAACCGAAAATAATCGTAAATTTGTACAATGAAAAACGCAGAAAATAATACTTATAAAACATTATTTAAGAGTGAGCTTGATAAGTTTGCTGCAAAACTTAAAGATTATGTTTCAACTGATAATGGAGATTGGGCTGTAAAAGGATTTATAGATATTTATAAAAATATTTATACGATTTCGGCAGATACTAAGATTATTTCAAAAATTTTAGAAATACATATCTTTCCTCAGATACTTGAATTCGCTGACAGCATTGGATATAAAATTATGTTAGCAGAAAAGCAAAATTGGTATCCAGATATTACTTTGATAAATAAAAATAATGAAGATATTAAATTTGCTGTTGATATAAAGACCACTTATAGAGATTCTAAAACCGGAAAAAATGCTACAGGTTTTACTTTGGGGAGTCATGGTACTTATTTTAAAGAAAGGAACAATCCTAAAAACATTCAGTTCCCTTATGCACAATATACCGGGCATTATGTGTTAGGGATTATTTATACAAGAGTTGATGTATCAGATACTATCGAAACTGAAATTTATCAAGTTAAAGAGCTAGATGAGGAATATAAACCAAAGAATAATAAGATAGGACAACGTGAAATTACAACTGTAGAAAATTTAAAGTCAATTACTTCGGTTATTAAGGACTTTGATTTCTTTGCAGCCGAAAAATGGAAGATTGCAAGTGATGGTCAAGGATCCGGTAATACAGCAAACATTGGTTCAATCGTTAATATAGATGATTTAAAGAATGAGAGAGGAACTTTTAGTAATTTAGGTGAAAATTGGTTTGATGATTATTGGATTAATTATGGGTTAATTACTATGATTAAAGATGATAAGACAATTAAGATAACAAGATTAAAAGATTATTTAGAATTTAAAAACCGTAAAGATCTTTTAGAACAAATTGCTAAACCAAATACAATAAAGAAATAATTATGACGAAAGTATTTATACCACCTATTAAAAGTCAAGGCATTAAAACAAAACTTGTTCCTTGGATTATGGATATAGTTCCTAAGAATACAAGTACTTGGATTGAGCCTTTTTTGGGAACAGGTGTAGTGGCTTTTAATTCGGGGAGCAAAAAGGCTATTCTAAACGATACTAATCCTCATATTATTAACTTTTATAAACAAGTACAAAACAAAACGATAAATGCACCATTAATGCGTCAGTATTTGGAAAAAGAAGGCGAACTTTTGCGACATGCTGATAATAATGGTTATGAACATTATTTAAATGTACGCAAAAGATTTAATTCTGAATTCTCACCTTATGATTTTATTTTCCTTTCGCGTGCCGGATTTAACGGAATGATGAGGTTTGGGAGTAAAGGGAATTGGAACATTCCGTTTTGCAAAAAACCAGATCGTTTTGCACAAGCTTATGTAACTAAGATAGTAAATCAGCTCGAAAATGTATCTCAGATAATAAAACCCGAACCTGATTGGATGTTTTACAATAAATCTTTTGCAGATATTATTCCATTGGCTACCGAAAACGATTTTATATACTGCGATCCCCCTTATTATGGCAGATATGTAGATTATTATAATGGTTGGACTGAAAAAGACGAAGAATTGTTATTTAATTTATTAAAAGAAACAAAAGCAAAGTTTATACTGTCAACCTGGCATCATAACGATTGGCGAAAGAATGATATGATTGAAAAATACTGGGATAAATTTAATATCATAACAAAAGACCATTTTTACCATTCGGGAGGCAATATAGAGAACCGTAAAACTGTGGTTGAAGCATTGGTTTGCAATTTTAATGTTGATAATATTAAAGAACACAACCACGGTGTAAAAGAGAAATCTAACTTAGAACAATTAGATTTGCAATTAACGGATTAGTTTTGCTCCTTATGAAAAACCTATACCTATTATTAATAGTACTTCTTTTAATCTTTGGATGTAAAAGCAAAGAGAAGAAATTTGATGATATTGAGTTTATGGCTTATACCGTTAGTGAATATCTTCCAGGTGAATCAAAGCCTTCAAACACAAATCAAGTTTTTTGCCGTTATTATGCTTTGACAGATAATTTAGGTAAAACAAAATTGGTTGTACAGAATCTAAATGTTAAAAACGATATTAAATTTTATGATATTGTTATTGATAAAAAAATAATTAATGATTTAGTTGATTCTATTATGCGTTTAAAATCATATACTGAATTAAAATGTCATGGAGATTTATTTTATGATGGACTCTTATCAACAATTAGAATTAACACAGGTTATAAAAGTAAAACTGTTACTTTTATAAATTATTATGATAAAGAAAATGCAATTTATTTACATTATTATAGATATATAGATTCATTAATTCGTACTAAAAATTATATTGCAACAAAAGATACAAATTTAATTTCCAAAAGGAGAAAAGATTTTATGAACTGGACTTATAAATTAGATACGTTAACATGCTTGATTCCTATTTATATAAATGAACCAGTAGAATTTATCCCACCCCAAATAAATAAACATAATCACAAACATCCTAAAAAAGATTAACCAATGAAAAAACTTCTATTCCTTTTAATAATAATGTATTCTTTTGCGAATGTATCAAAAGCAGACACCATTGATTTCTGGCATATCTATTATAATAATGTAGAAATAAAGGAAGGTAATGAATATAGTAAATTTGTACTGAATTTAAATTTAGATAAGATTAAAAATACAGATTCTTTAAGTTTTAGATATTACCATGATTCTCCATGTTTTGATTGTCCTACAAATTTAATTGTTGAGGACAAGCATCAACAACTTATTATAAAAGCAAGAGGGGAGGGCAATTTTAATCCTATTACATTTAATCTAAAGTGTTTGATTGATTATTTTAATCTTCGTGGCGAAACAGATTTCAAAGTTTATTATTACAGAGAAATAGAAAATCATAAGATTTATAAAATCTCTGTCTTCTCAATTAAACTGGAATAAGCAATTCCAAACACAAAACTTCTTAATTCTCCTTTTTTTGTAACATCCTTAAAAAGAGACCAACTGATGAAAAGTACAGAATGCTTTTCGTGGGTATACG